>CAWUOF010000187.1:0-7817 GCA_963923765.1 uncultured bacterium
GAAATTGTCTTAGATAAACTACTCGCTTCTTTAATGAAAACCCTAATAGAAAATGCCGGAGCTCAATCTGGATGTTTACTTTTATATAGATCCGGACAATGGTCGATCGCCGTTGCTGGTAGCCTTCCAGAGGAAAATATTAGCATATTACCTACATTTTCCCTGGATAAATGTTTACCATTATCAGTAATGAACTATGTTAAACGTACTAAACAAACAATTGTTAAACATAACGTAGCAAATAGTACAAAATTTAGTAATGATCCTTACATTCAAGCTCATCAAACTAAATCTATTTTATGTGCGCCACTGCTATATCAAGGTAATTTAACAGGCATTATTTATCTGGAAAATAACTTGAGTACAGGGGCTTTTACAGATGACAGATTAGAAGTAATTAAACTATTATCAGGACAAGCAGCTATTTCTCTGGAAAATGCCCAATTATATAATAATTTAGAACAAAAAGTAATCGAAAGGACCAAAGAATTAAAAACAGCTTTGGAAGATTTGCAAGCTACCCAAGAAGAGCTAATTCAATCAGAAAAAATGGCTGCTCTCGGTCAATTAGTAGCTGGAGTTGCCCATGAAATTAATACTCCCTTGGGTGCAATTCGGTCTTCTGCCGGAAATATCACTAAATTTTTGAAGGAAACCCTAGAAACATTACCTCTGTTAATTCAAGCTTTATCCGAGGAAGAAACTAATAAATTTACTGCCCTATTACAAAAATCCTTGCAAAAAGAAATTAATTTATCTTCTAAAGAAAAGCGTCAATACAAACGATTTTTAATCCGCCAATTAGAAGATTTAAATATTAATGACCCAGATATCATCGCAGATAGTCTAGTAGATATGGGTATTTATGATAAAATAGAGGATTTTATAATTCTATTGCAAAAACCAGACAACGTGAAAATTATAGAAACAGCCTATAAACTTTCCGAATTGCAAAGAGGAACTACAAGGATAAATACAGCCACCGATCGCGCCTCAAAAGTTGTATTTGCCTTAAAAACTTATTCCCGTTACGACTCATCAGGTGTGATGATTTTTGCCAATATATTTGAAGGTATAGAAACAGTTTTAACCCTATATCACAATCAATTAAAACAGGGAGTAGAAGTCATCAGAAACTATGGGAAATTACCCCTCGTTCTTTGCTATCCAGATGAACTAAATCAAATTTGGACAAATCTAATTCACAATGCCCTACAAGCAATGAATAATCAAGGTACTTTAACAATTGCGACAATTCAAGAAAAAGACCAAGCAAAAATTAGTATTACTGATACTGGTGCTGGTATCCCCCAGGATATCCTACCCAAAATTTTTCAACCATTTTTTACCACAAAACCTGCGGGAGAAGGTAGCGGCTTAGGTCTGCATATTGTCCAAAAAATTATTGATAAACATTGTGGTAAAATATCCGTAGAAAGCCAACCAGGTCATACTACTTTTCATGTTTTTCTGCCAATTCAAAACCCATAGGAAATAAAACCATGTCTAAACCAGTGATTTTATGTGTCGATGATGAAAAATTCGTCTTAGATAGCTTAAAAGTACAACTTAAATTAGCTTTTGGAAATTCATATAACTACGAAGTAGCCGAAAATGCCGATGAAGCTTTTGAAATTATCAACGAACTTACCGAAGATGGTGTTAATATTATTTTAATAGTTTCAGATTGGTTAATGCCTGGAATGAAAGGAGATGAATTTTTAATTCAAGTACATCAAGAATATCCAGGAATTATCAAAGTTATGCTAACAGGTCAAGCTGATGCAGAAGCCGTTGAAAGAGCGATCGCTAAAGCCCATCTGTATCAATGTTTACATAAACCCTGGTCAGAAACAGAATTAATTGAAACTATTAAATCTGGTTTAGCACAATTATGAACAAAAAAGTAATTCTATGTGTTGATGATGAAATAGCAGTACTTTCCAGCTTAAAAACAGAATTAAAAAATAATTTTGGTAAAGATTATATAATCGAAATAGCCGAAAGTGGAGAAGAAGCTTTAGAATTACTCACAGAATTACTAGAATCAAACTATGAAATACCTTTAGTTATTGCTGATTATATCATGCCCTATATGAAAGGAGATGAACTCCTCAAACAAGTATATCTCCTTTCACCAGGAACTATGAAAATTCTACTTACTGGTGAAGTAACTATAGATGGTATGAAAAAAGCAATTAACGAAGCAAATCTCTATCGTTATATTACCAAACCTTGGCAATCTGAAGATTTAGCATTAACAGTAAAAAAAACGGTTAATAGTTATCTGCAAAATTAAAAATTAGCAGAACAAAATATTCAACTTAAGAAAATGAATACAAGAACTGGAAATATTAAACCGAGAACAAGCAGGATTAATTGCTAAACTCCATGATAATGAAAGAAAATTACAACAGTTACTATAAGCAATGCCTTTAGGTGTTTTTGTTACTGATGCAAAAGGTAAACCCTACTATATTAATTCTCGCGGTAAACAGTTACTAGGTAAAGGATTAATAGCAACAAATGATTCAGAAAAAACACGACAATTTTATCAAATTTATTTAACAGGTAGTGAACAAATATATCCCCGCGATCGAGACCCGATTTGCTGTGCCTTACAAGGCAAAAATGTTCATGTTGACGATATGGAAATCCGGCAAAGCGATCGAAGTATTCCCATAGAAGTTTGGGGAAGACCGATCTATAATGAACAAGGAAATATTGCCTACGCTATAGCTGTTTTTGCTGACATTTCCGAAAATTAGCAGAAGCATAGCGAGAAAATTTTACAGCATAACTTTTTCAACTTAATCAAGCTTTTTCTCGCTTTGTTCCTCGTCAATTTCTCCAAGTTTTAGAAAAAAAAGTATTGTAGATGTAAAGTTAGGTGATGCCGTGCAGTAGGAAATGTCAATATTATTTTCCGATATTCGCGATTTTACTACTCTTTCTGAAAGCATGACACCACAAGACAACTTTAAATTTATTAATTCTTATTTAAGTTACATGGAATCTGCAATTCTTCAACATCAAGGTTTTATCGATAAATATATTGGCGATGCGATAATGGCACTTTTTAACGGTAGTGCTGATGATGCCGTTAAAGCAGGAATCGCTATGTTACATCGCTTACAAGAATACAATCAAAACCCCATTAATTATAATTATCAGCCTATTAATATTGGCATAGGTATCAATACAGGTTCTTTAATGCTAGGAACAGTAGGGGGAGTAAATCGTATGGATGGAACAGTAATTAGTGATGCTGTTAATTTAGCCGCCCGTGTGGAAAATTTAACCAAAAATTATGGCGTTCCTTTATTAATTAGTCACGATACTTATGGGCGCTTGCAAAAACCAGAAAATTATGCCCTTCGTTTAATTGATAGAGTTAAAGTTAAAGGTAAATCTAATTCCATCACACTTTATGAAGTTTTTGATGCCGATAAACCAGAAATACGTGCAGGAAAATTAGCTACTCTAAACACATTTTCCCAAGCTTTAACTCTTTACAATTTTGAAGCTTTTAACGAAGCAAAACAACTTTTTGCAAATTGTTTACAGCAAAATCCAGATGATAAAGTTGCAGAAATGTATTTAAATCGTTGTCAAGAACAACAATTAATAATTGATAATAATTTTCAGTCAATATATTAGATACATTAATCAACCTAGCCGTAATAATTATTAATTGACTAAATAATCTAAACAATCAATAATTAAATGAAAAAAAATACAAATAATCACTATAAAGTCATCAATAAATACAATAGTAACAAAACCTCAAATTATTTGCAATAACTATGACATTCCATAATTCTACTTCCGCAGAACTATTAGAAAAAGCCATCGATCGCCAACCTATCACTGTTCATCCTGATAGCCTGGTCATCGATGTATTACTCATAATGAGTCAAAACCGCGCTAGTTATAGCCTCATCCTAGATGAAAAAAAATTAATCGGAATTTTTACCGAAAGAGATGTAGTAAAAATCACAGCTAATCAAATTAATTTAGCTGGAGTAAAAATCGCGCAAATTATCAGCGCACAACTAATAACTTTATTAATTACTGAAAAAGATGATATTTTCTCGGTATTATCCCTATTGCGATCGGCTCGTATTCGACATCTACCCATTCTCGATCCTTACGGCGGAGTTATCGGCGTAATTACCCCAGAAAGCTTACGAAAAGTACTCCAACCTACCGACTTATTATAAATACGAAGAGTCGCCGAAGTTATGGCAACTGAAGTAGTTACCTCTTCCCCTAATACTTCAGTTTTTGAAATTGCCAGACTCATGGTAAATCATCGCAAAAGCTGCGTTGTTATTTGTACTCCCTCCCTTAATATCAATGAACAAATTCCCCTTGGTATTATCACCGAACGCAATATCGTTAAATTTAAAGTTATGGGAATTCCCTTAACCCAAACGCCGAAAAAGTAATGAGTCAGACACTATTACCCATACCCCTTAACGCTTCTTTGTGGCAAGCAAATCAAATGATGCAAAAGTACTCTATTCGTCGATTAGTTGTAGTATATCAAGAAGGATTTTTATCCGGAATTATTACCCAAAGCACCCTGTTACAATCTTTAGATCCAGTAGAACTATATGCAACGATCGATCTTTTGCAACAAACTGTTACTCAAAAAACTTTATAATTAAGACAAACTAACGAACGTATGCAGCGAGAAGTTGCCGAACGGCAACAAATCCAACAACAATTAAAACAACTTAGTAAAACCTTAGAAAAAAAAGTAGATGAACAAACCATAGAACTTATAGAAGCAAATACTCGCCTCAAACAAATGAACGAAGATTTAGAAAAATCTAATCAGCAACAATCTTTATTAAATCAAGAATTAGAAATCCGGCTACAACAATTACAACAAGCTCAAATTCAGTTAATGCCAAGTGAAAAAATGTCGGATCTAGGCCAGTTAATTGCTGGTGTTGCCCATGAAATAAATAACCCCGTTAGCTTTATTAAAGGTAATCTAATTCATGCCCAGCAATATATCTATGATTTATTAACTCATTTGCAACTTTATCAACAACAATTTCCCCACCCAGGCGACAAAATTACCGCCCATGCCACAGCGATCGAATTAGATTATTTAACCCAAGATTTACCCCAAATTATTAACTCTCTCAATTTTGGCATAGACAGAATTAGTCAAATTAGTACTTCTTTACGAAATTTTTCCCGTTCCGACACTGATACCAAAGTAGTCGCTGATATTCATCAAGGTATTGATAGCACTTTAGTAATTCTCCAACCTCGTCTAAAATCTAATGCCAAACATCCTGACATTAAAGTAATTAAAAATTATGGGAATTTACCTTTAATAGAATTTTATCCTGGGCTACTAAATCAAGTATTTATGAATATTTTAGCCAATGCTATTGATGCCTTAGAAGAAGCAAATCAAGGTCGCAAATATACAGAAATAACAGCAACCCCAAATTACATTACCATTACTACTGAAGTAATAAATCCTTCACATATAAATAAATCTCAACAAGTAGTAATTCGCATAAAAGACAACGGCCCTGGAATTCCTCCAGAGGTACAACAGCGCATTTTTGAACATTTATTTACTACTAAACCTGTAGGCAAAGGTACTGGTCTAGGCTTATCTATTAGCCATCAAATTGTAGTAGAAAAACACGGAGGTACTTTAACCTGTGAGTCGGAATTAGGTAAAGGAACAGAATTTATTATTACTATTCCCATTCCATAATTTTAAAAATAACAATAAGTAAAAATATAAAAATTGTGGGGTGGACATTGCCCACCCCACTTTTAGAAGTTAAATATAGAGTTTAGATAATACCCCCAGGGGAATTCGAATCCCCGTCGCCTCCGTGAAAGGGAGGTGTCCTAGGCCTCTAGACGATGGGGGCGTGTCGTTCACACCTTTATTACAATAACCGAAGTTTTTAAATCTGTCAACACCTAAATCAAAAATTTTTCAAATTTTTTTTCGCGTCTTTTTTGGGCCTTTTTTCACGAAATTACAAGGTTTTTCAAGCTTGCTGATAGAGGGGCAATAATTACCATCAGCGATCGCTCCCGCGCATCTGAAAAGCATTGTAGGGTGCATCAGATTTTTTATCCCTATATATAGCTCTGACGCACCCTACCAGTTAATTTTAGCGGGACTCTCCCTATTTAAGTATTATCGCTAACAATCGATCGCAACCCTTCAAAAGTGGCTGGAATATTACGAGGGTCCATAAACATTACTTTACTACTATCACTACTGCCTATTTTTTGCCCCATATCGATATAGGACTGAGCCAATAAAAATTGTAAGGCTTCTCGTGCATTAGGGTCTGATTCCAAAGTTTGGCCAATAATTTGTAAAGCTTCAGCATTAGCTTGTGCTTTTAAAATTTGTTGTTGTCTTTCCGCTTGTGCTTTTAAAACAATAGCTTGTTGTTGGGCTTCTGCTTCCAATACCTGAGCTTTTTTTCTAGCTTCAGCCTCTAAAACTTGTGCTTCTGCCTTACCTCTAGCAGAGTTAATAGCAGCTTCCCTTTCCCCTTCAGAAGTTAAAATAGCAGCCCGTTTTTTTCTTTCTGCCGACATTTGCAATTCCATTGAATCTTGCACAGCTTTTGAAGGGATAATATCTCGCAATTCTACACGGGTAACTTTTACTCCCCAAGGATCTGTAGATTCATCTAATTCTTGTAATAATATTTCATTAATTTGAGAACGAGCAGTAAAGGTTTCATCTAATTCTAGTTTTCCCATTTCCGATCGAATTTGCGTTAATACTAAATTAACCATTGCTGATTGTAGATTTTCTACTTTGTAACAAGCTTTTTCTAAATCTAGTACACGCCAGTACACAACAGCATCAACCGTAATAGAAACATTATCACGAGTAATACACTGTTGCGGCGGAATATCTAAAACTCTTTCCCGGATAGTTTGTTTATAAGCAATTCTTTGATACACTGGCACCACATAATTTAAACCTGGCGAAAGTTTTTTTCCTGTATATTTCCCCAATGTTTCAACTAAAGCTTCATCACCTTGTTTAACAATTTTTACCCCAGAAATAGCAGTACCGCCGAAAAACAAAGCGATTAATAACATTAAACTTTCTCCCATTTTTTTGCTCCTTGATTAATCTAAAAGATATTCTGGCATAATTAACAGGGTAGTACCTTCTCTACCTACCACATAAACTTTGTGATTAGCAGGAATAGCTAATTTTTCATCAGCACAACGGGCACGCCACGAAGCACCTTCATAAAGTACTCTGCCAACAGCCCCAGGTAAAAATTCAGTCATAGTTTCTGCTTGCACTGCACCGGAAATACTAGATACTCTCCGCTTCGGTAAAAAGCGATGACTTAAATAAACAAAAGCAGTAGACAAGATTACCCAAAGAGCTATTTGTAAGCTTAATAATTGGGGAAATGCCAAAGCAAATAATCCGACTAAAATCGCACTGATTCCCGTTACAAATAAGCTAAAAGCTGTTGGTACAAACAGTTCTACTAGGGCGAATAAAGAACCTATAATAAACCAAAAAAGATGGGGGTTAGATTGGATTAAGGTTAACATATAATTTGTTATGGCAAAATTAGGGGGAATGGCCAAAAAATGATAATTCCTAGTAATTCATACATAAGTGAAAATTAATTTTAGTAATAGAAAAATATTAAAAGAGGCGATCGAGCTTGTAATAAAAAGGTAATTAACACAAAATAGCTAAAACCAGTCTATGCTAATCTCTATTGATCCTGTCTCTTATACACATCTGACGCTGCCGACGATACTCCTTGTGT
>CAWUOF010000188.1:0-7778 GCA_963923765.1 uncultured bacterium
CTTTAGACGCGACAAAAAATCGGGGAGTCAACAATTCAATTGTTGTTACTTATTTTGTGATTTTTATGCGCGATCGCCAATAGGAATATTCGCCAATAGGAATATTGGCAGTGTATAGCCTCATAAAACGCTTAAATTTATGGGGTAAATTGTCATGCTTATTTTTTAAAAAAAATATTAATTTTAATATTAATTTTATGAACAGCAAGATTTGTGGAGTATTTGTGTGATAATATTGGGGGTAAATAAAAGAGCATGAAAAAAATAAAATTCAGTCAAATTTTTAGGCTGAAACCAAAAATATCTGTGAGGGTTTTATGAAAGATCAAATACATTCCAGATTGGTATTAGTAGCTATTAGTTTGTATGGATTGATACCGCTTGCAGCTATAGCGGCAGTACCCGCTCAATCTGAAAATACCCCAGTGCGATCGGCCATCATCGTTGCCCAGCAGCGCACTATATATGTGAATCCTCAAACTGGCAATAATTCCAATAGTGGACAAAGCGAAGGAAATGCCCTTCAGACAATCAGTAGCGCTTTGCAAAAAGCTTCATCGGGAACAACAATTGTTTTAGCTGCGGGAAACTATAGTGAAAGCGTTGCCCTGGAAGTAAAAGAAGGTGTAACACTCAAAGGAAATGAAAGCCAAAAGGGACAAGGAGTAACCATTAGCGGCGGCGGAGAATATCTCAGTCGTACTTGGGGAGGCCAAAATGTGGTGATCGTAGCGGGTCCCAACAGTCAAATCCTTGGCGTTACAGTTAGCAACCCTAATGAAAGAGGAACTGGTATCTGGGTTGAAGAAGGTAATCCCATTATTCGTAACAATACCTTGACAAATAATCAACGCGAGGGAGTGTTCATTACAGGTACAGCAGCACCGAAAATTGAAAATAATATTTTTAGTAATAATCGTGCTGATGGTATTTCTGTAACTGGATCGGCTAAGGGAGAAATTCGCGGTAATGATTTTCAAAATACTGGTTATGCCCTTGCCATTGGCGGAAAATCTAGCCCTGTAGTAGATAATAATCAAGTTCGCAACAACAGAATTGGAGCAGTAATAACTCAGCAGGCTCGTCCGAAATTCCAGGGAAATACCTTTGAAAACAATACTGACAATGATATAGTGTCTTTAGCTCAAGCATCTCCAGAGTTACAAAGTAATAATAGACTACAAAAAGAACACTTCATCGTTACGGCAAGCCAGACTAAGAATTCACCAAGCAATTCACCGAAAGCAGTTACGCCATATTTTAGCTGCGTAAAATCAGAGGGAAATAGCTATGCTACAGTTGCGGCTAGAGCTAATTCTCCTAAGCCAGAAACCTTAGTAAATTGGTCGAAAACAATACGAGTTTCGCCAGAAAGAACTATTACACCTCAACAACGATGCGAGCTAGTTACAAATCGTTTAAATGAGCGGATATCTTCTGACGGTATAGACTCTTGGGAAAATTTGTATTTTACTAATGGATCTATTGGTGGAAATCCGGTAATTTGTTTAGTCCAAGGAACAAATAGCGGCTGTAATAAAAACAATATGCTTTTTAGTCTCACAGGAGAAAATGCTAAGAATCCAGAAACAGTTAAACAGACGTTAAATGCATTTGGTACTGGTGTTGCTTCTGGTAGTGCAGTTCAAGAGACTGAGGGACAAACTTATGTGGATGTATTGAAAGTAGTAGAAAAAAACTTGCAGCCAGATAATGCTTTATGGTTTGTGAATGGTAACGGGCAATAAAAATTAGAGGAAATGCCGAAGGTAAATGT
Source organism: uncultured bacterium (assembly GCA_963923765.1). Classification (GTDB taxonomy): domain Bacteria; phylum Cyanobacteriota; class Cyanobacteriia; order Cyanobacteriales; family CAWUOF01; genus CAWUOF01. Next base: position 1,778 of record CAWUOF010000188.1, read on the forward strand.
CTACACTAAAAAATAAAAAACCTAGAAAAATCTCTTGGCAGACGAAAAAACTTTCGTTAATTAGTATTTTTTGGGTTTTAATTTTAAGTGCGATCGCCTTTATCGGCAATACTTCTTCAGTGGCAGAAACCGCATCGAATTTTAGTGTTAATTCACTCTGTGGAGATATTAACTGTAATATTTCCACAGAGATCAATAAGGACACAGTAGAACAAATAGCAAAGCAAATCACAGTACGAATTTTTACTGAGAATAAGGGGGAAGGCTCAGGAGTAATTATTGCCCGTCAAGGACAAATTTATACTGTATTAACCTGTGAACATATCTTATTTGAAAGTAAAGATAATAAATATAATATTTTAACGGCAGATGGACAAATACATCAAGGAGAAAGACAAAGATCGCCTAAATTTACAAATTTAGATTTAGCCTTAGTAGAATTTACTAGCGATCGAATTTATGTAGTTTCCCAAATAGGGAATTCTGAAAAAATAAATGTTGGCGATATAGTCTACGCTGCGGGATTTCCTAACTCACATAGCATTAATTCTGGAGCTATAGAAAGCACAAGAAATTGGGGATTAAAAGCGTTTCGGTTCACTACAGGAAATCTCGGCATGGTGTCAGAGCGATCGCTACTGGGTGGATATCAACTTGGTTACAGCAATGATATTGAACAAGGAATGAGCGGCGGTCCTTTATTAGATATAAATGCTCAACTTATTGGTATTAATGGACGATTCAAAAATCCCCTAAAAGGTATTCTAGTTTTTACTTTTACCGATGGTACTAAACCATCACCTGAACTCTTTGAAAAAATGAAATCTTTTAGTTGGGCTATACCCATAGCTACTTTTCAAAAATATCGCCAACATTAGATAACTTAGAATCTGCAAAAAATTATGAAATTTACTAAACAACATTTAAAACAATTTTTGATGGTTATTTTGGGAATAATTACCCTTTTATTAGTAATCACATTCCCAATCAAAGCTAATTCCAGTTTAACAGAGGAAAACATTAGAGGTATAGCTTCTATAACCAGTGTAGTGATTGGACAAGATTTACAATCAGGAGATAATATTGAAACCAAAGAATCATTTAATTCAAGCTTAGGTTCAGGAGTAATTGTAGCCAAAGATGGTGATACTTATTATGCCTTAACTAATGTTCACGTAGTTCGGACTAGAGATGTACCCTATGGAGTGCGAACTTATGATGGGAAGGTACATATTGTGGATGATATAAACACCAAATCTAATATTATTCCCTTTGGTGAAGAAGAAGGTCGGTTGGGTAATCAAACAGTTAAAGGATTTGACTTAGCTTTGATTAAATTTAAAAGCAATTGTAAATATGACATTGCCCCGCTTGATAATTCTAATCAATTAAAATCCGGAGATAAAGTATATGTATATGGCTGGCCTCATCCTAATCCAGCAACTGCACGCCGTGAAAGTAAATTTTCTGATGGTATCGTAGCGACAGTAGTTTCTCCTTCTCCCAATGGTGGTTATAACATCTTATACAATAATGAAACTGCCGTTGGTATGAGTGGTGGACCCGTATTTAATGAAAAAGGTGAGATTGTTGGCACTCATGGTCGAGGTCGTCCCAAAGCAGAAAATACCGACAACCAATGTAGTAGCAACTTAGAACTAAACAAAAATAATAGCTGTGGAATTCAAAGTAGTTATTTCATCGATGCAGCTAAAAATAAATCTATCCAATTACAAACTATTTCTCCACCTATTAAACAAGAAATAGTGAAATTAGGAATGGAAAAACAACCAAAAGCTAGTGTAATTGAAGATATTTATCAAGATTTTACAGGTTTGTCAAAAAGAATCGGTGATTGTCCTAGTGATGATTTATTTAATACCGATCCTCGATGTCGAAGTAGTTGTTAAATAAACAGATGTTTTCTAAGGGTGTGAGTGAGGATTAATGATTACCATGAAAAATTCTTTCATTTTATCTACTGTGCTAGGAATGTTATTAACAGCATCTGGGGATATACCAGCAGTATTATCTGAAGAAATAACATCCCAAAAAGACCAGCAAAAATTAGCTGAAGTTAATTTCAATAGTTCTTTATCTAATAACGATACAAAAAATAAGGACACAAAAAATAAGGACACAAAAAATATATCAAATGCTGCTGAAATTTCCGATTCCGAAAATGATGATAGCGGCATGGATCAAATTACATCTGTTTCTCAACTAAAAGATGTACAAACTACTGATTGGGCATTTCAAGCATTACAATCTTTAGTAGAACGCTACGGTTGTATAGCAGGTTATCCAGATGGTAAATTTCAGGGCAATCGTGCTATGAACCGCTATGAATTTGCTGCTGGTTTAAATGCTTGTATGGATAAAATTAGCCAGTTGATTAACAATGGCTCCAGCAATAACCTAAAAAAAGAAGATCTAATTACACTACAAAAACTCCAAGAATCATTTGCGGCTGAATTAGCTACAATTCGAGGTAGAACTGATACTCTGGAAGCTCGAACTACCGAACTAGAAGCCAATGAGTTTACCGAATCGTCAACATTTTTCGGTGGAGAGGTTACTTTTGGATTATCTAAAGCTTTTGGTGCTGCATCAGGAACTACAGACGGTAACGCAGTATTTCATCAAGTAATGCGCTTGCAAACAGTTACCTCATTCACAGGAAAAGACAGGCTGAGAATTGAACTAGGAACAGGTGATTTTAATAACCGAGGCTTTGCCAACAGAGATATATTGAATACAGATATGTCTCTAATGTCTTTTCAAAACGGTTCTAATAATCAAATTCAGCTAAATAAAATAGAATATCGATTTCCGGCTTTTGGCGATCGAGTAGTTTTCACTATTAAACCAGTTGGTTTCAGTTTAGGTACAATTCTTACCGCCAACTCTCCTTATTTTGACTCTGGTCAAGGAGCTATTTCTCGTTTTGCCGAAGCTAGTCCTATTTTCAAAATTGGCAAACAAGATGCAGGTGTTGGTTTAGACTGGTTAGTATCAGATAAAATTCGTTTGCAATTAGCTTATGGTACCAGAGATGGTTATAATACCAACAAAGGACAAGGGTTTTTAGGTTCTAATCATAGTGTCATAGGCGCTCAAGTTTTAGTTAAACCAAGTGCGAATATTCTCACCGGTATAACTTACGCTAATACTTACTCTAATGACGGTCGTTTAGATACCTTTACTGGTAGTTTCAATGCTGATACTTCCGGTGGGCTAGGGCAACCAGCTAACATTCAAGCCTTGGGCGGTACTTTACAATGGCGGTTAGCACCCAAATTAGTTTTTGGTACTTGGGGCGGAGTATTTTTAACCGATTACATTAAATCTAATGCCTCTGCTACTAGCACTACTTATCTGTTTTCTTTAGGTCTTGCTGATCCATTTAATCGTAGAGGAGATTTAGTAGCTTTCCTGTTTGGACAACCACCTAAATTGATTGATGGTAATAAAGTGCGGGAAGATAAAGATACTTCTTTTCACTTCGAGACTTTTTATCGGTTTACTGTCACTGATAATATCAGCATTACCCCAGGATTTTTTGTAATTACCAATCCAGACCATAATGCCAAAAACGATACTATTGTTATTGGTACCATTCGCACTAATTTTCGCTTTTAACAAGGAAGCAATTTTATGAAAATAAATTCTTCGCTAAACATTCCAGAAAAATTAATAGGAGTTTTTGTCACTATTGCTATTAGCATTATTCTGCCTGCTATTACAGCTTATGCACAAGAACAAAATATTAATACCAATCAAACACCAGCTAATGATTCTGTTAATCAAGTACCGACATCAGTTTCTCCTGGTAAAAAACGTACAAAGGTAAAACGCATAAGAGTTCCTTTTGAAAGGGATGATACTAGCCGATCGGGTCTTTCTGGATTTAGCGGTACTTTTTTAAATGATGCTGTTGGTGCAATTAGCGACCCTTTAGGCGGTGCTACAGGTTCCGGTGTTGATTTTGATCCATTAAAACCTGAAGGACCAAAACCAGTTGGTATTTTTAATCGCTTACCGTAGTTACTAATTAAATATCAGTAGGGTGGATAATTCCCACCCTACCTCTAGTGAGGAGAAGAAAAATATGGCTAATAGAGATTTTGCTTTTGACTTTGAAGCAGTTGCAGATTTAAAACCAGTTAATCAATTTTACACTGTTCCAGGTATTTCTTTTTCTGATAATGCTGTAGGACTTGTTGATTCTGATAACGGTGGCAGTGGCAATTTTGAAGTTACGCAGGGAACCACTGTTCTTGCTTATGCTACCGGCAATTCTATCAGAATGAATATAAATCTAGCCGAGCAATTTATTGGTGGTTTTTTAACATTTTCCTATTCTTCTCCGCTACAAGTTCAGCAAGTTAAAGTTTTAGATGCTGCCGGCAATCTTTTACCGCAAACTATTATTTTACCGGGAGGTAATTTAGCCAGTCCTTTAGCAAATAGTCCTATAAATTTGCCTAAAACTACAACTACCAGCCTTCCCACTAATCGCCGAGGGGAATTTAATATATTTCAGCCAATTTCTATTTATTTTACAGGAAATCCCAAAGCAATTGATTTAGGCAATATTCCCACTGAAATTGGTATTGATAATCTTACTTTATCTTTAGTCCCAGGAGTAACCAATAACTCACCTACAGATATTACATTAAGCAATAATAGAATAGCAGAAAACAGTCCTGTTAATGCTTATATAGGTACATTAAATACTACCGATCTTGACAACCCTAATGATAGTTTTACCTATCAATTAGTTGATAATTCTCAAGGTAGATTTAATGTAGTTGGGAATCAATTATTAGTAGCTAATGGGACATTATTAAATTCTCAAACTAATCCTAATCCAACTGTTACTATCCGGACTATCGATCGGGCTGGTTCATTTTTGGATAAAGCCTTAACTATTAATGTATTTCAACCGCCCCCGAATAATGTTGCACCTACAGACATCGGTTTAAGTAATACTAGCGTTCCCGAAAGAAGTCCTAATGATACTTTTATTGGGCTGTTGAGTACAACTGACCCCAATGTTAACGATACTTTCACCTATAGTTTGCTTAATAACGGTGGAGGTATATTTAAAATTATCAACAATAATCAATTGGTAGTAGCTAATGGTGGAACAGCATTAAATTCTCAAACTACTCCCACCATTAATATTGTTGTTCGCACTCAAGATAGTGGCGGTCTAATTTTTGATAAACTTATTCCTATTACTGTCAATCGAGTACAAGGTAATCCCCCTGTTGTTAAAAACACTACCATATCAATTCCTAGTACCAATATTACCGGAACTCCAGGTAATGATCTCATAAATTATATAACCACAGGAAACACGAGTATTGCGGCAAGTACTTTACTAGCAAATGTTACAGATCCAGATGGTGATTTAATCCCACGCATCGATACAGTAAAAAATGGGAATAATAGTACAGTACAACTAGATAATGCTGGTAATATTATTTTTACTCCGACTCCTGGTGCAACTTCTAGTAATTTTCAATACACAGTCAAAGATAGCCGAGATAATATTAGTACTGGTTTGGTAGATGTTAACCTACAACAAAGTGGTACAATATCGGGCGGTGGTGGTAATGATACTATTGACTTTAGTGCACTTTTAGCGAACCAATTAACTACTACTCCATTCATTATAAATCTAGCTAACACTACTGACCAAACTACCGGAGATAATGTCATAGTTACTGGATTCCAAAATGTTATTGGTTCACCTATAAGCGACCGTATAACTGGTAATAATCTTGCCAATATTCTTACAGGTGGAAACGGTGACGACAGTATTTTAGGCGGATATAGTAGTATTATGTACGGTGGACAGGGTAATGATTCTATTTTAAGCGGACCTTATGAGGGAATTGATGTAATGTTCGGTGGAGATGGTGATGATTATATATTCGGCTCTGGTTTTTTATACGGCAATGCAGGTAATGATTCTTTAGGTGGTAATGGT
>CAWUOF010000189.1:0-7777 GCA_963923765.1 uncultured bacterium
AATTAACTAAAGCTATAATTTCTCTAAGACTTACCCACGACACCGCCGCTTTAGCCGAATTACGACAAGCAGCAGCCTGCACAGTTAAAGCCCATAAAGCGGGGATAATAGCTTCCTCCACAGCTAAAAATGAAGCTGAAATTCGTGCGGCGATGGAAAGTGTAATTATCGCCCATAATATGACTACAGCTTATCCGAGTATAGTTACAGTTCACGGTGAAGTTTTACATAATCAGGAATACCATCACCCAATATTACCAGGAGATTTACTATTAGCAGATGTAGGCGCAGAAACAGCTTTAGGCTGGGCTGCGGATATTACCCGGACTTGGCCAGTTAATGGTAAATTTTCTCCCACCCAAAAAGATATTTATCAGTTAGTTTTAGCTGCCCATGATGCCTGTATTGCTCAAATAAAACCAGGGGTAGAATATCGTGATATTCATTTATTAGCTTGTCAAATTATAGCGACAGGATTAGTAGATTTAGGCATACTAAAAGGCAAGCCAGAAGATTTAGTAGAAATAGATGCCCATGCTTTATTTTTTGTGCATGGTATCGGTCATTTACTAGGCTTAGATGTTCACGATATGGAAGATTTTTGGGATTTAGCAGGTTATGAAGCAGGAAGAGTGAGAAGCGATCGCTTTGGCTTATGTTATTTACGTTTAAATCGGCCACTTCGTCCAGGAATGTTAGTCACAATTGAACCAGGTTTTTATCAAGTTCCTGCCATTTTAAATAATCCAGAAAATCGTGTTAAATATCAAGAAGTAGTTAATTGGGATAACTTAGCTAAATTTGCTGATGTGCGGGGAATTCGCATTGAAGATGATGTACTTGTGACAGAAAGAGGTACGGAAATATTAACTATTGATTTACCAAATAAACTAGAGGAAATAGAAAATTTAGTTAATAGTTAATAATAAATATTATATGTAGGTTGGGTTAAGGAACCCCAACCTAATTAATATTTTCTCGTTCGTATTTCCAATGACAAATCAACTATCAAAAATAGCTCCCCGTTCTTTTAAATCTTGTTTCAAGGCATCAGAAAGACCGGAATTATTAGCAAAACGAGCATTTTTTACCTTTGCACCGGTTAACGCAGCACTTTTCAATTCAGCACCAACAATTAAAGCATCAGTTAAATTAACACTCGTTAAATCAGCATTATTCAAATTAGCATCAGTTAGATTAGCACCCATGAGATTAGCTAAACAAAGATAAGCACTATTTAAATTAGCATGGGTAAGATTAGCACCTTTAAAATTAGCACGACTCAAATTAGTTCGCAAATCAGCATCAGTTAGATTAGCATTATTTAAATTAGCTCCACTGAGATTAGCATTAACTAAACAAGAGTTACTGAGATTAGCATTACTCAGATTAACACCACTCAGATCCGCTAAAGTTAAATTAGTATTGCTGAGATTAATATCATGTAAATCAGCCTTATGCAAATCCGCATATTGCAAATCTAAATTACTTAAATCTGCGCCAACAAAATCCTCATCAGGGTTAAGACTTATTGCTTTACAAATTGCGATTAAATCATTATTATTGTCCCCTAATAAATATCGAGCTATTTCTAATTGATGTTGACGATACAATAAAGCAATTTTTTCTTCTCCTAAAGCTAGATAAGCAGCCCTTAGCTTTCCTAAAGTTTGCCCTTCTGCTTGTTTATCTTGGCTGTTTTGTGCTATTAGTAAACGCTGTTGCATATAAGCAATTGCCTGGTGATATTCTCCCAAACTATAATAGGCATTTGCTAAATTTGACAAGGCATTTCCTTCACCGATTACATCAGCAATTTCTTGGGCGATCGCCTTATGTTGTTGATAGCAATCAATTGCCCTGGGCAAATCTCCCAAGGCTTGATAACAAGCCCCCAAATTTCCTAAAGCAGCACCTTCCTTGCGACGTTCCAAAATTTTTCGATATTCAACTAAAGCTTCTTGCCAAGATAATAAAGCATCTTGAAAATTACCGCTTTGATATTCTGTAATTCCTTGTTTTAATAGTCGATCGGCTTCTGACATATCTCAGGCTCCTCAAAAATTGCACCTCGTTGTTGTAAATTCTTTACCAAATCTTCCGAAAGACCGGAATCATGCCTGAAACGTGCCTCCTCTACCTTAGCATCCATTAAATTAGTACCTGCAAGATTGGTTAGTACTAATCGCGCCCGGTATAAGTCAGCATTTTTAAAGTTAGCATCACTTAGATCCGCATCACTGAGATTCGCATTACTTAAATTAGCTTCCTGTAAATTAGCTTTATTTAAATTAGCACCACTAAGATTTGCTAAAGCTACACTACATTTATGTAAATCTGCCCCGGCTAAATTAGCATCACTTAAAAGCGCACCACTTAAATCAGCACCACCTAGATTAGCATTGCTTAAATTAGCTTCAGTTAAATCTGCATCGCTTAAATCTGCACCTCGCAAGTTAACCCGACTAAAATTAACACCACTTAAGTCTGTTTCTGCTAGATCTACGGCAATTAAATTTGCGCCATAAAAATCTTCGGTTGGGTTTAGTTGGGCTATTTTAGCTAGGTCGATAAAATTCTCGGTTTTAGCTGCTATCACCTGGTGAATTACTGTGTTAATTTCTGGGGAAACTGTGGGTAATTTTTCAATTTCGTAATTATTAATGCTGGTGATGGTTTCTGGTGATTTATATTCTAAAATTATAGGGCGATCAAGGAGATGGGGTTTTAGGGAAGAATTTACTAAACTAATAGCTAATTTTCTTTCTAATACCGCGTGTTTATTGGGGTGAATATCATGGCGCCATAATCCCTCAAAATCGGTAAGTTGTACGTCATTTATAGCAATATCAAATGCTGCCCGAATTATGCAGGGAAAATTGTTAATTTGTATAGTACCCAAGGGGAAATTTTTTAACGAACCACTCGGAACAGCCCGATCAAATACAAAAATCCAGCTTGGCTCTGTTTGGGATCTTCCTAATCTAACATGACAAGCTATGGCTTTGGCATTTTCGCTAGTACCTTGGCTGGGGGATTTTTGTGGTGATTGCTGTAGCATCTGACTATTTTCTAGCTTTAGCTTTATTTCCCCCCCTTTAATACTAAATTTAAAACGACCCTCCATGAAATTTTGCCATACTTCATGAAAACGCAGGGTTAAATATACATCAATTTGTTGTTTATCACCTTCACTAGCATCTTTAGGGATGCCTGTTAATTCTACAGCCAGATAATCGGGTCGATCTGCTGGGAGTATGGAAATAGAAATTTCTTGCATGGCCATTTTTCGCGTAAATATTTAATCAAGGCTTTCCTGAAATATCACGCTATCACGATGATGCTGCGAACTTAATACTAGCAAATAAAAAATTTAGGGCGCTCTTGTCTGGATAGAAGAACGCCCATTTTTCCTTTCATATTTTATTTAAGCTGATTTAGCAATAGAGTTACTGGTTTTCTAATTTACCAGTAACATTATGCGATCGCTTCCTCATATTTTAGCTCATGGTGGGTGGATGGCCATCATAGTTAATTCTTGCCATATCTAGTCCCACTTCTTGTGCGGCGCGGGAAAGCATAGACTGTTGACGATTACGAGATACTAACTGTTGGCGCATCATTAAGTTTCTGGCTTGATCTTGAGTAGACATATCTTTTTCTCCTGTTCAGTAGTCTTTTTCTCTAGTTGTTTTTTTGGTAATAACTTGAGCCGATTACATTTTGATGATTAGCTCATGGTGGGGTTATACCCATCATAGTTAATTCTATTGGTGTCTAGTCCCACTTCCTTCGCTGCACGGGTTAGCATGGACTGTTGACGATTACGAGATACTAATTGTTGGCGCATCATTAAGTTTCTGGCTTGATCTTGAGTAGACATATCTTTTTCTCCTGTTCAGTAATCTTTTATTTTCTAGTTGTTGTTTTTAGATAATGGTCCAATTGCTATTTAGCTGATATTTAGCTCATGGTGGCACTGCTGCGATCGTAAGTGGCGCGGAAAGATGGATTGGGCTTACCTTGCATATTTGCCGCACAATCTCCAATGTCCATTCCTATTTCATCTGCGGCCCGATTCAACATAGATTGTTGACGATTTTTAATTACTTGGTGGTGGCGCATCATCAGTGCACGAGCTTGATCTTGAGCAGACATGATGGGGTTCTCCTGATTTACTTTTGATTGGAACTGGGTTTTTTTGCTTTGTGTAATTACTATATCAGAGAATTCTGTATTAAAAAATACAAAATGCGGTTTTTTAACAAATCTTTACATATATTTTAGAAAAGGATAATTAGACCCAAATTTTCTAAGAGGGACAATTTTTTTTTTTGCATTAACAATGACAAGAAAACTCAATTAAAAATCAATTTATTTAAAGATGTTGAAGCAAAAATTATGGGTTTTCCTAAAATAATAATATTAAAATTTTCCATAAAAAACAGGCAAAATTAGGAGGTCTATATTTTGCCTGGGGGGAATTTATTAATTTTTACTGGAAAAATCTACACGGGGCGATAGACACGGTAGTTAATATTCGGGAAAATATTGTCGATCGACTGGACTTTTTCTAACCAACCACTATCAACTTTACCCATAGTTAAATCATCATAGAGTTTATTAAAGCGCATCAGGTGCGATCGCGTCCGACGTACTGCATAAGGCACCATTGTACCAGTACGCATAATAAACGCCCAATCCGAAGACTGAGCCAGCAGCAATTCCCGTGCTGCTTGATTGAGCGCCCGCCATTCCAACTCATCCTTTGGCTCATTAACAGATAATTCAATCATCCGCTCTGCTGCTTTATGCAAATGGGGATATATCCAAGAATTAGTTTCATTTAACCAATATTCATGGAATCCCTTAAAGCCCCAACTAGACTGAGCCGGACGAGTTACCTGCTGAGTTGGGTAATTTTGCAAATAATCAGCTAAATGCGCCATCTCATAGGTATTTTGGTCATACCAAGTTTTTCGGAATAGAAAATCAATAAACCAAGGCCCTTCATACCACCAGTGACCAAATAATTCAGCATCGTAGGGAGAAACAATAATTGGCGGACGCTGCATAATTGCATATAAATGTTGTACTTGTCGCTCCCGATTAAACATAAAATTACCAGCGTGTTCGGCTGCTTTTTCCCTGGCCCAATAGGGATCATAAAGGGCCTTATCTGTCAAACTTAACCCACGACCCGTAATTTTGTGGTATTTAATGCCCGTATTCTTCCGTTGACCATTGGGCATAATATAAGGTTTGATATATTCATATTCAGCTTCCCAGCCTAGATCTTTATAAAATTCTCGATATTCTGGTGCGCCTGGATACCCCACCTCGGATGACCACACTTGTTGAGAAGATTCGTGATCACGACCAAAAGCCGCCACTCCACATTCTGTAAAAATAGGAGCATAGGTGCCACAGCGAGGACGAGGACGAGCATACAGCAAGGCATGACCATCGGTGAGAAAATAACGCAAGCCAGCATCCGCCAGCATTCTTTCTACACCTTCATAATAAGCACATTCTGGTAGCCATATTCCTTTCGGTGGACGACCAAAATTTTCTTCGTAGTGTTCACAAGCTACTTTAATTTGTGCCCATACTGCTTGAGGATAAGTTTTCATTAATGGCAAGTAGCCATGAGTAGCACCGCAAGTTATAATTTCTAGGTTATTACTATCTAAAAATTGTTTGAATGCCCCTACTAAATCGTGATCGTAACGTTCCCAAGTTTGTCGAACTAAATTAAATTCTTTAGCATAATGCTCAGAAAGATAACGTAAGTGGCCATTGAATTGATTATGTTCAACTTCTAACTCTGTTAATTCTTCCAGTTTGGATAAATGAGCATCATAGCGCTCTTGTAGTAGTGGATCTCGTAACATTGACACCAATGGTGGTGTTATACTCATGGTTATTTTGAAATCTATACCATCCCGTTTTAGTCCTTCAAAGACTAGTATTAATGGGATATATGTTTCAGTAATTGCTTCAAATAGCCATTCTTCTTCTAGTACATAGTCACTTTCGGGATGCCGCACAAAGGGAAGATGTGCGTGTAAAACAAGGGCAAGGTAGCCATTAGCCATAGTGTTTCCGGGTTAAGCGGTGAATAAGGAGCATTTGCCAAGGATAGGCAAAATTTTACAATATTTTAAGAATTTATTCTGAAAATAGTTAACAAAAAAGGCGGGTAATGAATAGGTATATTTTAAATATACCGGGTTCGGGACATAGAAATATAAAATCAGAAAGTCTAAGGGAAAAATCATACACTTAAGGCTGATAATTTTCTAGTTTTTATTGATGAGTTTTTACTTTGTATTTTCCTAAAAGATAATTAAGTTGGGCAGCTATGCCCTATAGTGGTATCCAAAATGGACTAAACAATTATACTCCTTAGCTATATCTATAATTACGGGTATAGCTATTAAATCTTAGTTTGCTAATTACGATCGCCTGTCAGTTAGTTAAATCTACTTGTAAAAATCATGTCTAGTCGTCTGCTCATAATAGTAGAATTATACTTATACTTGTAGTTATGTTAACTTTTTTCTAATTTTATAAATTTTTTTTAACCTTTATAAATTTATCTTCACTTTGTACAATTATGATATTAGGGAATAAAATTACCAGGAGTAATAATATTTAGGGAAATAGCAATCCGTAATTATTAGTAGTAAAATAATTATATTGTTTACCATCGCCATGATAATTATTAAAAATAAAAGCACATTATCCTCAGTTCAAAAATCACCAAAAATACTTACATAAATAGCACAAAAATAACCGGAATAATTATATTATTACAACTCATATTTAACCTATTTATTGCAAGTATTATATTCGATAATATTAGGTATTTTTTATTTAAAAAACACTAAAAAATTGATAAATATTGCAAACCAAACCAAGCCAAACATATAAAAATATTAAACTATAACGACAAAAGGAGAGACGATGCCATAAAATTTTTAAAAAATAAAATACTGGTAACTACTAGAAAAAATATCTTTATATACAACTTGGCAATTAGTGATAAAGTAAGTAACTATAGATAATATCAATTACCAATTTATTTCATTTGGTGGTATAACCATGACAAACGAAAATTTTATGGAAGCTGCCCAACAGGGCGAACCAAAAGCGATTACCACATTACTAAACCGATCGCTGCAAAGCCAAGGCGTGACAGCTAAAACCATCCGCAAAAATGACTGTCTGCAAATACTACTAGAGTCTGCTCAAATTCCAGATAAAGATGACCTAGTTCCCTTTGTTTATAAACAAATAAATAACTTGGGAATTGCATCAATTCAAAAGCTAAAAATTTATGGGCGTCAACTAGGAGAAAAAGATCCAGTTTGGCAAGAAGAAATTGAGTTAGGAATTAACAATGATTATCTAATTTCAGAATTAGAAAATGTCATGGCAGAAGATTCAGCATATAATTATGCAGATCAAAGCGATATAAATCAAGAACCCAATCAAATTTTTGAGGTAGATGTACCCATGCCTAAAGATAATTTTGATAATGAAGATATGCCAGAAGAATACTCAGAAGATACAGAAGAAGAAGAAATGGCAGATGCCGTAGAAGAAAAGCCAAAATTAGCCTTATCTAAACCATTATTAATAGCCTTAATTGCCGTAATTGTGTTGGGAATAGGTGCCGCCGCTTATTTAAATTGGCCAACAATTACAGCTTTACTACCCTTTTTAGGTCTGTCTCTTATACACATCTGACGCTGCCGACGATACTCCTTGT
>CAWUOF010000190.1:0-7777 GCA_963923765.1 uncultured bacterium
ATAAGAGACAGGAATAGTTATAGGGAATTGTATTTAATTTTATTTTGGCAAACATTAGGCCCAGACAGCTTTATTGCTGGTCTTTATGCCTGAAACAAATATTTTATGATGTAATATCTGTGTAATCCTACAAATCATCAGGAAACTACTAGAGATTTCGTGAAGATTTCTAAGTTATGTTTGGGAGCTTCTCTAATAATCTGCCCCGCATTCACGGCTTCACAGAGATTGACTAAGGCATCTAAATCGCGGGACTGATAAACCTTCATCGCCAATACCTGACGAATCAGACCTTCAGATTCCACACTAAGACAGCCTGTTTGAAAAGCGGATTGTACAAGTGTGCGAATCATAACAATTGCAGCATCCTTAACATATAACTGCTATCTACCAATATCAAATATTTTTAGGAATTAGTAATTGATTCAGATCTGTCATAACCTGTGATTTTTTTTATAAAATTATGTGATTTCAATCACTGATTTTTTAAATAGGATAAGCTTATACAATTGTGGCCAGAAAAATCCAGCCCCAAAAAACTTGTCCCGATTAATTGAAGTTTTAGTCAACTTACTCGGTTGAATCAATTCTCTGCTAACCTATTTTTGTATTTATAGCAAAAATAAATTTTGATAAAAATAGTTGGCAGTTATCAAAGCTGTATCGTAACGTCAAATTATAGTTGTTGATGTTCAGGAATAAAAACAGATGACCACTTTTAGTTTGGAGCAACCTTCCGCGATCGAATTAGCACGACAAGGAAATTTCCGGGCGATCGCTGACTGGATTAATACTTACCTAATACCCCAAGGAATCTGCGTTAATGTAGAATCTAGGTGGCGTGGTTGTTTGCAAATTCAAGTAGAGTGCCAGCGAGTACCTCCCCAAGAATATTTAGTACGTTTTATTTGTCATTGTCTATGGAAATTAAATTCAGAATTTATTGAAGGCGCTCGAATTATTGGCAAAATGGCAGGAGATCCTAAAATTCTTTGGGAGCAAACTGTCAAAATTCTTACTCCTGCCTATCGTCAGAAAAAAAAGCGCTCTCGTCGTTATAAAAGATCACCTAGTGTGATGTCAGAAAAATTTACAAAAATTAGTCGTGTTTGGGCAGCAACATCTCATCGTTTTTCCCTCATTAACTTACTTGAGTTTAAAATTGTCCGCTCCCTGCTAATCAGTGGAGTAGCTATTACTGCTTTTATCTTTGGTTCCTGGTTAAGCTATAGTTATATTCAAAAAACCCGCTCCCAAAGTATTACTCCTGCTGTAACTCGTAGCGCCGTAATTACACCTCAACGCAAAACCTTAATCGCACCAAAACTAGATTCAAAACGACCGAAAACTGTACAAACAGCCTTAGAAAGCGTTCCAGTAATTCCCCAAAGTGTTGTTAATACTGAAGATCCTAATGTAACTTTAATGTTCGCAGGTGATGTGAGTTTAGGCGATAACTATGAAAATAAATTGCCTAAAGATTTAGATAAAACATTTGCCAAAATAGAAGAATACCGCAAAGCGGATGTGGCTATGGTTAATTTAGAAAATCCTTTAACTCAAGCCACAACTATGCGCCAAGATAAATCCTATAATTTTAAAGCGCCGATCGAATCTGTGAAAGTTTTACAAGAAGCAGGAGTAGATATTGTTAATCTGGCTAATAATCATATAATGGATTACGAAAATAATGGCCTTGAAGATACTATTAAAACCCTCGATCGGGCAAATATTCAATACCTGGGCGCAGGAAAAGATACTAAAGAAGCTAGACGCCCGAAAATCATAGAAGTTAAAGGACAAAGAATTGCTTATCTTTCCTACGATATGACAGAATTATCCGCCGCAGATACAGAAAAAGCTGGTACTAATTTGGGAAAACAAGAAAAAATTACTGAGGATATTAAGGCTATTCGTAACCAAGTAGAATGGATTATTATTAATTTTGATTGGGGTGCAGAACTTACTAACCAGCCGGAACAATGGCAAATAGATTTAGCTCGTTTTAGTATAGATCAAGGGGCAGATGTGATAGTTGGTTATCATCCCCACACCCTGCAAGGAGCAGAAATATATAAAGATCGACCTATTGCCTATTCTTTAGGAAATTTCATTTTTGGTGGTAATTCACGCAGTGATTACGATACGGCAGTATTAAAAGTATCATTAAATGATAAAAAAATGAAGGTGGAATTTCTACCCGTTGAAGTCAGAAAATATCAACCTCAAATTGTTAAAGGTGAAAGTGCCGAACGGATTTTTAAGAATATCGAACGTATGTCTAATATGTTTGATAATCCCATGAAATCCCCAACTATTTTATCTGTGTCAAATCAACAAAAAGGAAAGAATTCTCCCGATACACCAAAATTAAAACCTCCGGTTTCTCCCAGTAAAGATCAATTTAATACCAGTCCTTTTACTTCTACACCAGATTCTGTAACTCCCATGCCTTCTCCATCTCCCCAACAACAAGGAAGTGCTGAAGATAATTCATTTCCTGCTGTTAAAAAATTATCTTCAGCAGGAAATAACCAGAAAATAGCTGTTCATAATACTAGCAATAAAACTGAAAATAAAAAACGGATTGAATTACCGAAATTTTCTCATAGTTTTGGTTAAAAATAAAGTAGAATATAGATAGAATGTAGAAGTTTAACTATTGTAAATAATATTTATAATAATCTACATTCTATTTTTTCCGATAAATGTTGTAGTTTCAATATTAACTAAAATGTTTGCGATCGCCACCCAAGAAAAACAATACAAAACCTATATCCTCTCTGATGAAAAAGCTAATTCTAAACTAGAAGTAGTACCCGATCGAGGCGGTATCATTACCCAGTGGCAAGTTAACGGAAAAGAAATACTATATCTGGATACAGAAAGATTTACTCATCCAGATTTAAGTATTCGTGGCGGTATTCCCATTCTTTTCCCTATCTGCGGCAATTTACCCGATAATACCTACACCTATCAAGGTAAAGAATATCATCTCAAACAACATGGTTTTGCTAGAGACTTGCCTTGGCAAGTTATCAGCCAAGAAACCCTAGATGCTGCTAGTATTTCTCTAGTTTTATTTAGTAGCGATCGCACTCTGGCAGTTTATCCCTTTCATTTTGAATTAGCTTTTACCTACAAAATAAAAGGTAATACCTTAGAAATTAGGCAACGCTATACCAATCATGGTAGCGAAACTATGCCATTTTCTACCGGTTTACATCCCTATTTTTTAACTACGGATAAAACCCAGTTAAGTTTTCAAATTCCCGCTTGTCAATATCAAGATCAACGCACAAAGGAAATAAAAACATTTAAGGGAAATTTTGATTTTAACAATGATGAAATTGATATAGCATTTTCTAATCTCACCAGTAAAACAGCCACAGTTATAGATGCTAGTCGTCAATTGCAACTAGATTTAAATTATGGTAGCGAAACTTGTGAAGTTTATTCTAAATTAGTCTTTTGGACACTTAAAGGTAAAGATTTTTATTGTTTAGAACCTTGGAGTGCTGCCCGTAATGCTTTAAATACCGGAGAAAATTTAATTTTACTCCCACCTAAAGATAGTTTAGAGGTAGTTTTTCGTCTTAGTGTTCAAAATTCTTAAAAATGTAAATTAATGGTAATAACTGCAAAATGAATATCTTTGAAATCAATCAAGAAAATAATAAAAAACTGCTAGTAACCTTTACAGGCGAGTTTTATCAACCTGGACGGATTTACTTCAAAATTTTTAATAAAAAAAGCCTGTTGAAAATCTTTCAAAAATTGCGTTGTATTCTATTTAACCCTAAAAACAATGAATGGATTTGGCTATATGATTATGAAGCCCAAAAATTACAATTTGAAAAATCTTATTATCAAATACCAAAGGAACATCGCCCAATAATTATTGGTTATTTTCGCTTTCGTGGTGATGATTTAATGATATTGGATGTGCGATCGCTAACTCGTCTACTTTATGCAGTAGAATTTTTTGGTAAACGTATTAATCCTCACATAGCTAAGGCTACACATTTAAGATTAGTTAATAAATTATTTAGTGAAACTGAAAATAATCAACACCTAAACCAATCTTTTGATTTGTTGTTTGATCAAGAAATTTCTCAGCCCAATCATAAGGAAATCAATAATACAATATATAATATTTTCCAAGAATATCCAGATGAAGAAGAACAAATACAGGCACTATCAAATTATATTGATACAATATCTAACGATATACTGCCAGAAATCGAAGAATTATTAATTGATTATTATACAGATGGAATTGACCAATTAAATTTTTGTTTACAAACTAGGCAAATATATGCTTTGGAACACTGGAAAGGTAATACAGAATTTAGCTATGCTAATCTGATAACAGAAATAATGAATAAAACCTTAGATGATGATGAACTAGAATAGACTTCTTGCGAAACTAAAAAAATAATCATTTCTTGTTAAGAAAACATCAATCTTTCTGGCTTTTGCCTCTTGCAAGAAAGCCTTTTGCCTGACTTTCGCAAGAAGTCTAATAAGTAAAGTTAGCTAAATAAAGTTAGTTAGGTAAAGTTAGTTTAAATTTATAATATCTGCATCAACTAATTTTATTATTGACAAACGGCAATTAATTCTTCTACTCCTGTCACGGGTAAAATAGGTGTTTGTAACTGACTAGATACTTCGGCTACCGTCATATCATCTAAAAAGCAAGTATCTCCTTCTTTCAGCATGACCGAAGGTAATAAAATTGCTTCTCCTAAATTTTTTCCTGTCAAATTTTGTAATAAATCTTGTCCAGTTAATAAACCCGTCACCGTGATATTTTGCCCCCAATAATCACTTCGCATAGCTATCATATTAACTTGCAAACCTTCCACCTGATTTAAACGTTGTAAAATTGGTTGAAAAGCTTTTTCTACAGCATTACCTACTACCCATGTTAAACAACGGTTTTTAGATATTTTTGTTGGTAATTTTTTAGCTGCATCTTGAAATTGTTGCAAAAATTGACGAATGGAACCAACACCATTACCTATTTGGGGATATTCTTCATAATGGGATGGTGGCGGTAACTCTTCCCCTGCAATTAAAAACCATTCATCAGCTAACCAAGCGAAATTAGATTTAAGCTTTTTCCGAAAAGATATTTGCAGTTTTTCTACTTGTTTAATTACTTCTTTTGCTTTTTCTGGGGTAACACTAATTAATTCATTTTCGGGGGGACGAAACCGGGTTAAACCAACAGGAACTACTGCTACTGATGCTACTGCCGGGACTTCACCACTGCCAAATTTAGCTAAATCTAATAAAGTATTTTCTAAATGCTTACCGTCATTTATTCCTGGACAAACAACTACTTGGGCGTGTATTTGTAAGCGGCGTTTTTGAAACCATTTTAGTTGATATAAAATTTGTCCAGCCCTGGAATTTTTTAACAGGCGAATTCTGACTTCTGGTGTCGTAGCGTGGACAGAAACATACAGAGGAGAAAGCCGCATTTGCTCTATACGTTGCCATTCTTTTTGAGATAAATTAGTTAAGGTAAGATAGGAACCATAAAGAAAGCTGAGGCGATAATCATCATCTTTAAAATATAATGATTCTCTTTTGCCTGGAGGTTGTTGATCTATAAAACAAAATGGACAGTTATTATTACATTGAATTAAACCATCAAATAAAGCGGTGGAAAATTCTAATCCCAAGTCTTCATCATAATCTTTTTCTATTTCTATTTCGTGGGTTTTACCCAGAGAATCTAATACTTTTAATTTTAATATTTCATCAGCACATAAAAATTTATAGTCAATTAAATCACGGGGCTTTTGTCCATTAATAGAAACGATGCGATCGCCTGCTTCAAAGCCTATTTCAGCAGCAATAGAATCAGGTAAAACTTTAGTAATTAATGCCGGACGAATTGTAATTTCACTCATATTAGTAATAGGGCTATATAAATTACTTACTTGTTTATTATCAAAGGGTATATATTTTTGATATTAAAAATTATGGTAAAGAATTTGCAAAAGCACGCATTTGATTTTCCCAATTAGCAATAAGTTTATCTTTTATATTCTCATCTACAAAAGCATATTCTAAACTATAACGAGCCATTTGCTTTAATTCTTGCCATTTTAATCTAGGGTAATTTTCCACAGCCCGGGCAAATTCTTCGGTAATATTAGTTTGAAAAATACCTTGGTCATCAGTATTTAATGATACTGGAATACCTAAACGTAAATAACTTAAAAAAGGATGTTTTGCTATAGGTAATTTTAAAAGTAAATAATTACTAGTTAAACAGGCTTCTATTAAAACTTTACGGCGACGCATTAAAATAATATCTGGGGAATTTCGTAAAGGACTTTTAGCTAAATTTACCCCATGACCGACGCGATCGGCTCCCATTAAGATAGAATCACGAATATGCCAATCCCATTGATTACTTTCCCCGGCGTGTATGGATAAACGCACCGTTGGATAAATACGCCGCAAGGTAGAAATATAATTATCTAAAGAAGATGGGGCGGTAATTTCTTTACCAATAACAGGATCTTCCGAATATTCATTACCGACAAAATTAATACCAGCGATCGCATCCCCAACTACATCATTACCTGCTGCTAATTCAAAAGCTATAGGTAACTGGGTAAAAATCTTTGCACTTGTTCTCCGAAAAGATAACATAAATTTTACTTCTACCCGTTCATTTTCCGGATATTTTTGATTAGCTGTTTTCACTGCTGCTAACAAACTCTTCAGATATTCACGGGCTGTAGTAACATTTAAAACTTTATATTCTTCTGCCTTATTTTCTACCGGATTATTCGGAAAAGGCGAAAACATAGGTTCTATATAACTCAGGTGATTATCATGGGCTTCTGCCACTACATCAGCTAACATTTGCTTTACTATTTCTGGATTTCCTGTAACTGCATCATTACGGGCAAAAATAGCATTAAAAAACACATTGTTTGGATTAGTTTCAGTAGCAGAAATTATCTGGGCTTGTCGATAATATAATAATTGTTGTCGTTGTGTTTCTGTCTGGGGATTTAACAAATTAGCAACAGGAACTAATGTCGCTTTTTCATCTTGGGGAATAGTTGCATCTGGAGGTATAGCAACAAAAGTATAGGCTTGTGGATCATCTGGTGCAGATTTTTGATTAGGTACACGGATAAAATAACGAAAAGTTGCGGAATTTGCGGCTAATTCTAATAATCTTTCTGGGGTAGGATGTCCGCTAAGATGGGTGTGTAATTCTCCACCTTTTGGCATTTTTTGTAAAAAGGAACGTAAAGCAGCGCGATCGCCGCGTATTTTTGTAAAATAGACACTTACTTTCTGGTCAATAGCATCATCAACAGAAATTTCTTTACTAAATACTGGAATTAATACCCCTTCCCAATAGGTAGTAGAGGTAAATAGCCCTAGCCCTAACACAAAAGGTATTATAATTTTCCAAAATCTTTTCATAAATTTTTTCATAATTTTTTCCATAACATATTACAATCCTAGCAGATTTTAATTATTTTAAATTTTAAAGCCAAGATTCAAATTCAAACTAAAATTAAATATTTTTATTATTTTTCATATTTTCATGGTAAACCTATATGATTAAAATTATAGAGACGCGATATTTTATTGCGTCTCTATTATAGTAAAATCCTTAACAAACAATCAGACCCGATTAATCTTCTAACTATTTGTTAATGCTCCACCACTTAAAGCAGTGAGAATAGCTACACCAAAAGCTAACCTGTACCAGATAAATACCCATGTA
>CAWUOF010000191.1:0-7776 GCA_963923765.1 uncultured bacterium
GGGATTTAGTAGCCCTTATATTTTTAGGATAAAAAATATAGAAATTCAGGCTAAATCTTTATTTAAAAAACCTGTAGAAATTGAAAGTATTGTTATTGAAGATGTAGATGTTAATGTTGATGCACAGTTTAAGGCTAATGCTAGTACACCTGATGCAATAATAGCAATTAACGTCAAACAATTATCTAACCAAGGAAATAAGCCTTCTAGTCAAAATTCAGATAAACCAGATGAATTTAATATTAATCAAATGCAATTTAAAAATATAAAAGTTGCTACTAATTTGCAAATACCGGGAAAAAATACTCCAATTAATAAAGAATTTACAATAGATCAAATAACTTTAACTCAAATTACAGACAAAAATTTACCTGATAAATTAGCTGCGGCATTACAGGATAAAATTTTAACAGAAATAAATGCTATTTTAAATAATGAAAAAAGTTTACCTAAATTAAGTGTAATTTTAGAGCAATTAAACAAAATAAAATTACCATCTCTGCCATCTCTGCCATCTCTACCCGAAAAACCATCTCTGCCATCTCTACCATCACCATCACCTCAAGCTGAAAAACCGTCTTTACCTTTTCCACCATCTCCAGGGCAAAAACCCTCTCCTCCTTTTCCACCAAACTAAAAGGGTTTGTATAAAAGTTAATATATACCAGTCATTATTACAGTTAGGCTGGGGTTGATTTTCCTCAAAAAAACATAATAATTATCAGTTTGAAAAGGGTTGGGTTTCCTTAGAATTAAATTAACCTAGTTTAATAAAAACAGGCGACAATTTATAATCATAAATTGCCGCCTATTCTACTATACAACTACACCATTTATAGTGATGTTATGGTGTTATGTAAATTATGGTCACTAGATTCCTGCATGACCGAGAGCCAAAGCAGCAACTAACATTCCTAATACTAGAAAAGGTTGGGCACTGGCTTGATATTTGACATCATTTTTGATGGGGTCACGGAGAAAATACATATCTTGGAAAGTGATTTGGGGAATAATTAGCAATATTAAAATCGTTGCGTAGAGATTTTGATGAATGCTAATTAAATAAGCAGCGATACCGGCTTGAAATACATCTATCATTAGTACGCAGATCCAAGCGGCGGTAGTGATACCAAACATTACAGGTAAAGATTGTAAACCTAGTTGTCGATCGCCTTCTACACTCTTAAAATCGTTAACAATGGCAATTCCTAAACCAGCTAAACTGTAAAACAAAGTCAAAATGATAATAGTGCTATTTATTTCACCAAATAGGGCTTGTCCAGCCCACCAAGGGAGAGCAATATAACTAGCACCAAGGGCATAATTTCCTAGCCAGCCATTTTTCTTGAGTTTTAACGGTGGAGCCGAATAGATATAGGATATAAACGAGCCAAAGATCGCGAGTACTGTAATAGTCGGAAAATCATGGCCTGCCCAGGTATCCAAACCATAAGCTACACCAATTCCAGATAATAGTAATACTAAAATTTGGGTAACTACTTGGGGAATAGAAATTGCTCCCGATGGAATTGGGCGATAGGGTTCATTAATGGCATCAATTTCGCGATCGTAAAAATCATTGATGGTTTGAGTATAGCCCGTCAATAAAGGCCCTGATAATAACATACAGGCGGCTGATTTCAAAACATTTTCTAGCGTCCAAGTGTAATTACCAGAAGCAGCCGCACCACATACCACACCCCAAATTAAGGGAATCCAGGTGATAGGTTTCATTAACTGCAAGCGGATTTTCCAAATAGAACTTGTTTGAATATCCGCGCCTTTCATGCCTAACAGTTGCCGAGTTTTAGCACTGCTGCTGGCATCATTTTCTATTGGGGATGAATTAGAAGAACTTGGAGTAGACATGATTTTGATTTGCTGGTTAATGATAACTACTGAATAACTAATAGCTAATAGCTAATATTTAGGCATAATTTTGAGGGAAAATTAGGGGAAATTAAAAAAAATTATGCTTATTTATTAGCTAATAACCACTAGCTATTAAAACGAAATTATCAGGTAGCCATTTTGAAATTTGGCTCCTTTGACGGATTGACCCCGTAAAGCAGGGGGTAAAAAGATATTACGTCTTTGATCGCCGGCTTCAATAGTTACTTCTGGGCCGTATTGAGTTAGTTTGATTTGCTTTTTGTCGAAAGTAGGCAAAAATAAACTAACCTGACGTGCAGTAATATCGATCGCGATCGGTTTAGGAGCCTGTGCCGCTAAACTAAAATCTGGCAATGCATCCATTAGCGGTTGCCAATCATCACCAACCAAGTTAGGTATTGTACTAACAGGTAAAGGAGAAAACTCATTAGCTAAATTATCTTTAGTTTGGTTAACAATTACCCCACCAATAGTTAAACCTACTTGTTGGGAACTACCCCAAAGATAACGAGCAGTAGCGATCGCTGCCTGGGAATTATTAGTAACTAAATAACCTGCTAATCGATTTGGATCCCCAATAATTGCCTTACCTCGATCCAGAAGCTGGTTAAATTCATTAGTCGGTTGAGAAAAATTATCCTTCGACCAATCAACATTAAAAACAGCACTAACAACAGGCTGAACAAACGGTGATAGGGTTTTACCCAGGTCAGAATTAGCAAAAACATCACGAAAGCGGCGAATATACCAGCTTAAAATTTCCACTCCGCCCAGCATTCGTAGGGTTTCTTGACTATTTGGGCCGTCGTAAATTAAGACATCATATTGACCGCTATTTTCGTACTGGCGAATAGCATTAATTGCCCCCAGGCTATCCATTCCTGGCAAAACACCCAATTCTTGACCGAAAACGTCTTTAAAAAAGGGTGTTCTCACGTACTGGGCTTCCAGTTTTTTTAACTCTTCCCAGCCACGCTCAATTAATACAGTAGTTTGAAACTGTACCGCTTGAATGTTGGTAGCAATTGCTTGGGGGTCTGTTCCCAAATTAGTGCCCAACATTAAACCCAATGCTGGGCCAGGGTCTTGGCTGGCCAAAAGGACGCGCTTACCTTGACTGGCAAAGTGTTTAGCAGCAGCGATCGCCATTGTGGTTTTCCCTGTGCCGCCTTTACCCAAAAACGTTAAATTAAACGTCATGTCCAGATTTTCCAGTTATGAGGAATTTAATCAAATATTCCATAACAATTGGGGGAATAGCGCCAACACACCTATTTAATTAGGACTTGTTGTACCGCTTTCCCCTAGAAAAAACAATTACCGCACAACTTCTACTTCTTCTTGAAAGAACCAAGTAGCAAAATTCTCATCAAATTTCACTACTACACCAATTCCGCTACCATCAACCATTTTAAAACCAGTGATGATACCGGTTTGTCCTAGTCGTTCCCGCACAGCGCTGGACACTTTTCCTTGTTTGGGTTCGCGGATTTTTACTTTTTGACCAATTTCCATTAGAGATAGATCCTTTCTTTAGACAATGCAACCAATTCCACAGTTTACCAGGGATGGGCGTTGGTCATGCTTAATTAGTAGTTATGTAGAGGATCTTTTCTCAGATATTTTGTAATTATTAATAGACCTCTTGCGAAAGTACGAAACTCTGTCATTCTGAGCGACAGCGAAGAATCTCCAAGATACTTCGCTACACTGCAGTTCCTTCGCTGCGCTCAGGACTCAGTATGACATATTATTTTCGCAAGAGGTCTAATGTCTATCTTATTAATGCCCCCGATTAGGTCATAAGGCGCTAAACTCAAAGGTTGGAGTTGATATAGGTATTTTTATGTTGGCTAAAAGAATTTTGCCCTGTCTGGATGTGAAGTCAGGACGAGTGGTAAAAGGAATTAATTTTGTTGATCTTAAAGATGCAGGCGACCCAGTAGAATTGGCCAAGGTTTATAATGATGCTGGTGCTGATGAGTTGGTGTTTCTGGATATTACTGCTACCCATGAAGACCGAGATATTATTGTTGATGTGGTTTATCGTACTGCGGAACAGGTTTTTATCCCTTTAACTGTTGGTGGCGGTATTCAAAACTTAGAAACTATTAAAAAATTGTTACGTGCTGGGGCAGATAAGGTTAGTATTAATTCTTCGGCAGTGCGAAATCCGGATTTTGTGAATAGGGCAAGCGATCGCTTTGGTAATCAATGTATTGTTGTGGCTATTGATGCCCGTCGTCGGCAAGACCCCACTAATCCTGGTTGGGACGTTTATGTACGTGGTGGTCGAGAAAATACTGGTATAGATGCCCTCTACTGGGCGCAGGAAGTGGAAAAACGTGGTGCTGGGGAATTACTGGTAACTAGTATGGATGCTGATGGTACTCAGGCTGGTTATGATTTGGAACTTACCCGCACTATGGCTTCTTTAGTCCAAATTCCGGTAATTGCTTCTGGTGGGGCTGGTAATTGTCACCATATTTATGAAGCTTTAACCGATGGTAAAGCCGAGGCTGCTCTTTTGGCTTCTTTACTTCACTATGGACAGTTAACTGTGGCTGAAATTAAAAATTATTTGCTCGATCACCACGTTCCGGTGAGATTGTAAAGTTTTGCGATCGACATCTGGTGATTTTTTCGCCATAATATCCCCACATTACCCGTTTTATTTGTAACAAATTTGCCTGGGTAGCTTGGTCGGTATTTATGCCGATCGCCTTAAATTTCAATATTTCCAAAATTTTTCAGTAGTTGGATATTCAGTATTTTTTACATATGTAGCAATACTTAATTTTTTCTTAAGATTAATGTTCATTTTTTATAAGGTTTGTTACAATACTTAAATTAAAGTCCTTTTATATGTAAATTTATGTTTGTTATTCTCATTATGGTAGTCCCCTTAGTTGCTTGGTCTATACATCTAATGCAGCAAGCTATAGAGCGGCGAGAATTTTCTTTAATGTTAGCGGGTACTTTAGTCGCTGCTGCCGCTGCCGCCATGGTAGGAGTCTATTTTCTCATGGGGGAATATATGAACTATGTCAGCCAAATGGCTCAAAATGCCTCCTGGCTAGATAATTCTGGGGACTTTGAATTGATTACTTCTCTGCCCAAAAACAATACAATAGAAAATTGGATTAATTGGAATAACAGCGAAATTGCCAATATCCAAGGAGTTACGCTAACATCTAATTTTAACTAATTTATTTTGAGGGTCGACAAGGACACATAACATGGAAACTATCCCCTGTCCCGTAATCGAAAAAAATCTTTGGAAAAATTTTCAGAAAATTTTTGAAAAAACTACTTGACGAATCGATATTAGTTAAGGCATAATACTAAAGCGGTGGAAGGGGCTATAGCTCAGTTGGTAGAGCACTTCAATGGCATTGAAGGGGCCAGCGGTTCGAGTCCGCTTAGCTCCATTCGCAAAAACCTCACTTAATAAAAAATTATTTGGCAGCATTTTCTGAAAAAAAAATATTAATGCTGCCAAATCTTTTTGTATAGGGTGTGTCAGATGCAAGATTTACAGAATATACTTAGAAATTCAGATGCACCCTACTAGATATGTAATTAATTTATAGGGTAAGTAAGACCCAAAATTTACGCGATATACTTAAAAGTTAAAAATCTGGCGCACCCCTACTAATACAATTAATTTTGTTAAGGTAATTATTAGGATTATTTCCATAAAAAAGAAATAAATTTTCTTTGGCTTAATTATCAAATTGGTGGACTTAGTTAAACTAAAAATATTAACCGGGCAAAAAATTAGTCCCTAAAACTATGAAGATCGAACAAACTGCACGTATTTGCATCCTTGGGGGAGGCTTTGGAGGTCTCAACACAGCCCTACGTTTAAGTCAACTGGCTTGGGAAAAAACAGAAAAACCAGAAATAGTTTTAGTCGATCGCAGCGATCGCTTTTTATTTTCTCCCCTACTCTACGAAATTGTGAGCGGAGAAATGCAAACTTGGGAAATTGCCCCACCCTTTACCGAACTTTTGGCCAATACTAACATCCGCTTTATCCAAGGGGCTGTATCAACAATTGATATTGAAACTAAAAAAGTACACCTACAAGAAGGATTAGAACTATCCTATACTCACTTAGTCTTAGCTTTAGGCAGCGAAACTCGCCTAGATATAGTGAAAGGCTGTAAAGAAAATGCTATTCCTTTTCGCACTATAACCGATGCCTATCGTTTAGAAGAAAATCTCCGCATTCTCGAAAAATATGAAACTGATAAAATTCGTATTGCTATCGTTGGTGGTGGTTATAGTGGAGTAGAATTAGCCTGTAAATTATCCGATCGCCTAAAAGAAAGAGGACGATTAAGAATCATAGAACAAACAGATCAAATTTTACGTTTTTCTCCTGATTTTAACCGCAAAGCCGCTAAAAATGCCTTAGAAAAACGTGACATTTGGATTGATTTAGAAACATCTGTGGAAGCAGTAAAACCAGATAGTATTTCTCTTTTGTATAAAGGCCAAATAGATACAATTCCTGTAAATTTAGTAATATGGACTGTTGGCATCAAAATCCCTGATATAGTACATCAGCTTCCCCTCCAACAAAACCCGAAAGGTCAGATAATTACAACTAATACTTTACAAGCTATCGATCGCCCAGAAATATTTGTTTTAGGAGATATAGCCGATAGTCAAGATATTGATGGGCAAAAATTACCCGCCTCTGCTCAAGTTGCGTTTCAACAAGCTGATTATACGGCGTGGAATGTTTGGGCTTCTCTGAGCGATCGACCTTTACTCCCCTTCCGCTATCAAAAACTAGGGGAAATGATGACTTTAGGCATTAATAATGCTACCCTAACAGGTTTAGGTATCGAACTTGATGGAGAATTAGCTACAATTTTTCGACGTTTAGCTTATCTTTATCGAATGCCTACTTTAGAACATCAAATAAAAATAGGCTTAAATTGGATGGTGCAACCTATTATAGATATGCTCATGCCTAAAACTTCTGCGTAATGGTTTTATCAATATTAACAATTAGCAACTATTATCAGGAAAAATAGTAAATAATAATGACTGATGATGTAACAAATTATAAGCCTCCCCAGGTAATTTTTTTAGATGCTGTTGGCACCCTATTTGGTGTGCAAGGTAGTGTGGGTACAGTATATGCACAAGTAGCACATAAATTTGGCGTGGAAGTTTCAACAGATGCATTAAATCAAGCTTTTTTCCATAGCTTTAAAACAGCTAATCCATCAACTTTTCCAGGGGTGAATCAGTCAGATATTCCCGCCTTAGAATTTGCATGGTGGCAAGCGATCGCTACTCAAACTTTTAAACAAGCTGGCGTCATTAACCAATTTATCGATTTTTCCAGTTTCTTTGCCGAACTTTACGCCCATTTTGCCACTGCCGAACCTTGGTATATTTACCCGGATGTTTTACCAGCCTTAGAAACTTGGCAAAGTCAGGGAATAGAGTTAGGAATAGTATCAAATTTTGATACTCGTCTTTACTCAGTTTTACAAGCCTTAGATTTAGCAAAGTTTTTTAAATCAGTAACAATTTCTACTGAAATAGGAGCAGCTAAACCAGATCCTTATATTTTTAATATAGGACTGGAAAAACATAACTGTCAACCCCAAGCAGCTTGGCATATTGGCGATAGTTACACAGAAGATTATCAAGCAGCTAAAGTTGTTGGCATACGTGGAATTTGGTTGAAAAGAAATAAAAATTAATGCAAATATTTAGGAAGGTGGCTGTCACTGTGGGGCTGTTAGATTTCGGGTACAAGTTGACAAACACGAAGTAACGGAATGCAATTGTTCAATATATACAAAAACAGGCTTTTTGCATTTAATTGTACCGACAGAAAATTTTACTTTGTTA
>CAWUOF010000192.1:0-7770 GCA_963923765.1 uncultured bacterium
AGCTGATTAATTTCTTGAATACATAGCTCTTGACATTCTGTTTCTAATTCGTCTATTCCATCGCATAATAATAATAATTGACTATTTTTTAACCATTGCTGACAAATTTCTGAATTAACATTATATTTCCAGTTAATTTGTGCTGCCAGCCATTCCATAATAGATGGAATTTCGCCTTTCCAAGTAGATAAATTTAACAATACTGGTATTGGTTGATTAACATCTGCTTCCGCCAGAGCAATCAACTTATTGGCTAACTTTAAAAGAGTAGTAGTTTTACCTGCTCCATCGGCTCCTACAATTAGCAATTTGCGGTTAGCATCTTCAAAAACTTGGAGAATACTAGTTTCTGGTGATAGGGAAAAAGTGGGGCGTTTAGTAATTTTTACTTCTACGTCCCACAGTCGTCCTAAATTTTGATTGTCTTGCCCTGGAAGTAAATTAAGCTGTACAGATTTATGTAAAGCAGTGTCCAGCCGTTGTTGAATTTCATTTTTTAAATTTGCCAACAACAGTTGTCGCTGGCGAAAAATCATAGCTGGAGTAGGTTTTTTTTCTCTGATATTAAAAATATTTAGCATTTTTGGCAGCAATACGCCCCTAATAAAAAAACAATTTAAATATAGCATTAGTTATATTAGGGTAATAACAAAAAAATTAGGCGATCGACTACAGCCTTTTAGCGTAATTCATATAATATCAAAATATATGCAGAAATTCTATGATTTTTCTAAAGCTTCAGGATTTGAGTATCGGACAATTGAAACTATAGTTAGCGCTGCCAGATTACCAAGCAACGCTACAGCAAATAATCACTAAAAAAATTCTTTAATGCAGAAGCAAGACTTATGAATCGCAATAAAACTTATTTTCTCATTATCAGTGCCACTATTCTCTCTACTATGTTTGGTGTATCCTGTGCCACACTACAATCTTCTCCACCGGAAAAACAAGCAGCTAATACCAACTCTGCACAGACATCCCCAACAAACCCAACAAAAACTAATCCTGCTTCCCCGACTAACAACCCAACACCACCAGTAAACGCTAGTCCAATTCCAGAAGCGCCAGCTAATATATCTAAACGTAATACTGATACAGACGAATCAGAAATAAATACAAAACCATTACCAAAACCTGTACAACCTGTTAAAAATGATCCGATCGCCATCTCTCCCCCTACGGAGGGATGTAAAATTACTACAGCTTTAATTTCTGACCCAAATCCACCCTTAAACGTTCGGTCTAGTCCCAAAGTTGCTAATGATAATATAGTCGATAAACTTGATAACGGTAAAATAGTTTTTGTAACTGAAGAAAAAGATGGCTGGCTAAAAATTACTCAACCGCAAGGCTGGATTTCTAAAAATCAAACTGAAAGTAGTTGTCCTAGTGTAAATCAGCGTATTAATTTAGACAATAATCAAAATACAGCTATTGTAAAAGGTCGAATAATTGGGGGAGGTTCTCACACTTATATTATTAATGCAAATCAAGGTCAAACTATAACATTAAAAAGTAATAGCGGTCCTTTACCGCTTGTCTTTGCTGATAGCGATACTAATCGGCAAAAAGAATTAAGTGGTGGTGCTGGTATGACTAATAAATCTAATTGGTCTGATAAGTTACCAGTTACAGGAGATTATATTTTACAGCTTGATTCTAATTTCCGAGGATTTAAATATGATTTTTCTATAGAGATTAAATAAAGCCCACGATAAATCTTAATAAATCCCGCATCAATAATTTATATTATAGCAATCGCCATTAGAGTTAGGAATTGCTGGATACTTACGTATTTAAAAACCCAAAAAACAAAATTGTCTTAACCATTTTGGCGATTGCTATAATCATTAAGGAATAACTCGAAATGAAATATCAAGTATAGAAAATTTTTGCCAACCTACAGCATCAAAATGCCACCATTCTGTGATAATAGAAGTAAAACCGTGTTTTTGCATTACTTCTTCTAACAGCTTAATGTGGCGTTGAGCTTCAGCACTACTACCTTGATAATCTCGATAGGCACGCTCGCTAAAATCATCAAATTCGGAAGGCATTTCTAATTCCTTACCATAGCGATCGACTAAAGTTACATCAACAGCAGAACCGCGATTATGACGAGAACCCTTAGCTGGGTTAGCTACATAACGACTGTCTGGCATAATTGCCCACATTTGTCGTTGTACCGATAGAGGTCTATAACAATCATAGACTTTTAATCCTAATCCCATAGTTTCTAATTCTTGCTGTACCTTAGATAAATTTTCTGCTACCTCCGCACGTAAGGCACATTTAGCAACTGGATATACTTTTTTATTCAAAAAATTATTAGTTGTAGCATAGCGCATATCTAAGCGAATATTTCGATTAATCGATCGAATATCCACCATTCTTGCCCAACTAGGTAACTCAGCTAAAATCATTTTTTCTGATGGTGTTGGTAGAGTAGAATTATACTCTTGAGATAATGTTGAATGCGGCCAGACTATGTATAAAAATGCAAAAATAGTAAGCAGAAAAAATTTTATTCGATGTATCCAAAAATGTCTTTTCATTCTGTAATAATACCTAAAATTTAGGAACATTAACCAACTAATCTATATATATTATTATCATTATTTTATTTGAATTAGGAATAAAAAAATGGTGGGCATTGCCCACCATAAATATTAAATACCCAAACGCTGATAAACTTGATCTAAGTTTTTCAAATGATATTGTGGATCGAAACAATCGTCGATTTCTGTGGGAGATAACTTAGCAATTACGCGAGGATCTTTGCTAATTAAATCGCGGAAATTACCATCAGGTTTATTCCAAGCTGTATGGGCACAGAATTGTACAATACTATAGGCTTCTTCTCGTTTCAATCCTTTTTCTACTAAAGATAACATCACTCGCTGACTAAAAACTACGCCGCCGTAGAGGTTCATATTACGCTGCATATTTTCAGGATAAACCAGCAGGTGTTTTATTAAATCGGTAATTTCCACGAGCATAAAATGAGTTAAAATACAGGCATCGGGGAGAATTACTCGCTCAACGGAACTGTGAGAAATATCTCGTTCGTGCCAGAGAGCAACGTTTTCTAAAGCTGCAACAGCATGACCGCGTAAAATTCGTGCCATTCCGGTTAGTCTTTCTGAGCGAATAGGGTTACGCTTATGAGGCATAGCGGAAGAGCCTTTTTGACCTTTAGAAAAGTATTCTTCAACTTCTAAAACATCTGTACGTTGAAGATTACGAATTTCTACAGCAAAACGTTCTATAGAAGCACCCAGGAGTGCTAAGTATTGGGAATATTCAGCGTGTCGATCGCGAGATACTACTTGAGTGGAAGCTGTATCTGGTTCTAAGCCGAGTTTCTGACAGGCAATCTCCTCTATTTTTGGATCTACATTAGCATAGGTTCCCACTGCACCGGAAATTTTACCAACCGCAATATTGCGCCGCAAATTTACCAGGCGATCGCGATGACGTAATACTTCAGCTAACCATCCAGCTAATTTAAACCCAAAAGTAATCGGTTCCCCATGAATTCCATGAGATCTACCAATCATTACTGTATTGCGATGCTGTTGTGCCTGATAGCGAATAGCTTGAATTAAATCTTCCAAACGTTCTAAGATAATATCCAAACTAGCTAACATTTGTAACGCTAAAGCCGTATCCAACATATCCGAACTGGTCATGCCTAAGTGGATATAACGACCCGCATCACCCACGTATTCATTCACATTGGTTAAAAAAGCTATCACGTCGTGGCGGACTTCAGCCTCTATTTCTAACACCCGTTTGGGGTCAAAATTAGCCTTAGCCTTAATTTCCGCAACGGCTTCTGCTGGAATATAACCCAGTTCCGCCTGGGCCTCACATACCGCGATTTCTACCTGAAGCCAGGTTTTTAACTTATAGTTTTCTGTCCAAATGTCGCCCATTTCGGGCAAAGTATAACGATCGAGCACGTTTACCACAAAGTACAACGGTCCTATTGTACAACTGTTGGCATTTTCCTTTTTTTCTATCTTGATTTGCTTGTCAATCCTTTTCGCTTGCTCTCTCGCTATTACCACTTATTACCCTGTTAATTTTATTGGGGTTTAACATGATATGTTTATTTAAGTAATAAAAATTATGACAATTTATTTATATTTGTTAAATATTCAGCATATTTTATATTTTTGCTAATATCTAATAGACATCTCTATCAAAGGCTCTTTCATAGAGATCTCCTCAACAGGAAATCATAAAAATTTTGCATACTTTATTAATAAGAATTGATTTTTTTTCAATTTTGTGCAGATATCTAATTTACATTTTTGTTAATCAAGTTAAAATACCAATAGAGATAATTAATCTAAATAAAGGAGTTAAAACATGGCTGGGAAAAAAATCTTGATGCTAGTTGGCGACTATGTAGAAGACTATGAAGTAATGGTGCCTTTTCAAGCATTACAGATGGTAGGACATACAGTAGATGCTGTTTGCCCCGATAAAAAAGCAGGAGATAAAGTACGTACAGCAGTACATGATTTTGAAGGCGACCAAACCTATAGCGAGAAACCCGGTCATAATTTTAGTTTAAATGCCTCTTTTGATGAGGTAGATGTTACTAAGTATGATGCTTTGGTAATTCCTGGAGGTCGCGCCCCGGAGTATATTCGCTTGCATGAAAAAGTATTAGAAATTACTCGTCATTTTGCCCGATCGAATAAACCGATCGCCGCTATTTGTCATGGCTTACAAGTTTTAGCGGCTGCTGATGTTTTAAAGGGGAAACGGTGTACAGCTTACCCAGCTTGCGGCCCGGATGTAACGCGGGCTGGTGGTGAATATGTGGGTATTCCTGCTGATGCTGCTTTAGTAGATGGTAATTTAGTTACCGCCCCAGCTTGGCCTGCTCATCCCCTCTGGTTAGCTGAATTTCTCAAGGTTTTAGGTACCAAAATTGAGCATACATAATTTCTTAATGTTTACCTAACTAGAAAAATAACCGGAAATTTATAAACCCGGTGGAATAAAGAAACCGGGTTTATTTTATTTTTAATTAATTTAAAAATAAATTATACATTTCTAGCGTAAATCAAAAAACAATTTATTTGTGTAAAAATCATCAGCAATTTATCCTATTCAGAATTTTTCTTTTGTTACTATGGATTAAATCATAATTTGTCAGAAATCAGTAATTTATTGCCTAAACTTTGAAGAAAAATCGATCTTAGATTAGAATACCAGCCAAGAAACATCAGTTAGAGGTATTTAACATGGGCTTAATTAAACAAGTAGAAATTCGCAATATAACTTCTGTTAAAGCTGGCATGACTGAATTTTATTCTTCTGAATCAAACCATGAAACTATTTTAGTACAAGTACCTTTAGGAACTAAGGAAGAATTATTTGTACATCATTCTCAAACTGACCAAATTTTAGTAATTCGGGGTACTTTTGTTTTAGTTTTCCTGCAAAATCGTGAATATCACTATATTCCTTTAAGTGAATATCAACCAGCTATAATTACTATTCCCTCTGGCATACCTCATACAACTTTGAATTTTAGTGATGAAAGTTCTTTTGTTTTAAATGCGGTTTTAAGACATGGAAAACCAAATAAAAAAGAATTTTTGCCGATAAAGCCTCCTTTTCCTTATGATTTGAAAGCAGCTAAGGCTGTATTGCAGCAGTTAGAAACCAAAATTTGTGCTTAAAGACAAAGTTTAAAATTAAGGTTTTTTTAGAAATACTCTATTTCCCCGATTTTGTCCAGACGTCGGGGAATATTGGCGATCGCCCTATATAAAATCATTTTGGCCCTTCTGGATTTATCCCGACAAAAAATAATATTTACTTATGATTATGTTAAAAAAATATAATTTATTTAAAAATATTTACCATTATTATAAAAAAGTATAACTTTACTTAATAATACTTGATAAGGCAATATAGTAAAAGAATCAAAAAACCATATATGAGTTGCGGAGAAAACTAAGATGGTAGCGCTCACTGAAAAAACTGAACGCAGGTTAACAATACAAACCGCCGAAATTATGGAGGAAACGACGACTATTCGCTCCCTAGATTGGGACCGCGATCGCTTTGATATCGAATTTGGTTTAAAAAATGGTACTACCTACAATTCCTTCATAATTAAAGGGGAAAAAACCGCCTTAGTTGATACTTCCCACGAAAAATTTCGTGATTTATATTTAAACACCTTATCTGGCATAATTAAACCTGCCGAGATTGATTACCTAATTATTAGTCACACTGAACCAGATCATAGTGGTTTAGCGAAAGATATCATAGAGTTAGCCCCAAATGTAACTGTAGTAGGTTCAAAAGTTGCCATTCAATTCTTAGAAAATTTAGTGCATCAGCCATTTAAAAAATTAATAGTAAAAAATGGCGATAAACTAGATTTAGGTAACGGTCACATTTTAGAATTTGTATCGGCACCTAACTTACACTGGCCAGATACTATTTTTAGCTACGATAGCAAAACCAAAATTCTATTTACCTGCGATGCCTTTGGGATGCATTATTGCTCTGATAGCACTTATGATGAAGATTTGAGTGCTATAGAAGAAGACTATCGCTTTTATTACGACTGCTTAATGGGACCTAATGCCCGATCGGTATTAAGTGCAATGAAACGCATGGGTGAGTTAGGAGAAATTAACACCATTGCCACCGGTCACGGACCGTTATTACGTCATAATGTCGTAGAATTAACCGCCCGTTATAAAAAATGGAGTCAAGAACAAGCTAAAGCCGAAACAACAGTAGGAGTATTTTATTTCTCTGATTATGGCTATAGCGATCGCCTATCCCAAGCCATTGCTCATGGTATCACTAAAACAGGCGTAGCTGTAGAAATGATGGATATGAAAATATCCGATCAACAAGAAGTAAGAGAATTAGCACAAATGGCAGCAGGTATTGTAATTTGTGCGCCACCAATATCTATTACTGGTGCTGCTAATGCAGAAACAGCTATTAGCACTATTTTAGCCTCAGTTAATGATAAAAAATCCTTTGGTTTATGCGAATCTGGTGGAGGGGACGATCTTTCAGTATATCCCCTGAGAAATAAATTTAGAGAACTGGGATTAAAAGAAATTTTCCCAGCAATTCTAATCAAAGAAACACCCACAGAATCAATTTATCAACTGTGCGATGAAGCTGGCACCGACTTAGGTCAGTGGTTAAGCCGTGATAAAGCTGTCAAACAAATGAAAGCTTTAGATAGCGAGTTAGATAAAGCATTAGGACGTCTTAGCGGCGGACTATATATTATCACTGCCAAAAAAGGCGAAATGACTAGCGCTATGTTGGCATCGTGGATAGTTCAAGCTAGTTTTAAACCTTTAGGTTTAACTATTGCTGTAGCTAAAGATCGGGCAATTGAAGCCTTAATGCACGTAGGGGATAAATTTGTTTTAAATGTATTAGCAGAAGACAATTATCAAGGGTTGATGAAACACTTTTTAAAACGTTTTCCACCAGGGGCCGATCGCTTTGCTGGAATTAAAACTCAAACTGCTAATAACGGTTCTCCCATTTTAACCGATGCTCTCGCTTATCTTGAATGTGAAGTATCTAGCCGCATGGAATTAAACGATCATTGGTTAGTTTATGCCACCGTTGATAGCGGACGAGTTAGCCATCCCGATGCCTTACCAGCAGTCCACCATCGTAAAGTAGGTAATCACTACTAAGGAAGTGGGCATAGGGCAGGGGGGAAAGAGAGCAGGGGAGCAGGGGGGAAAG
>CAWUOF010000193.1:0-7759 GCA_963923765.1 uncultured bacterium
TAAGAGACAGCAGCAGATAGTTATACAAGTACAAGCAGCCGCAACAGAAGCAGCCAAAACCGCCCAAGGAAGTGAAACAGACGTTAAAATACTTTCCACAGATGCACAACGACAAGCAGAATCCATTACATCTGCCTTAACGCAAGTTCAAGAAATGGTAAACTCTATCCAAGGAGTTGCCAACAACGCGGCACAAGCCAGACAAAAAGTACAACAAGCAAACCAAACAATCCAAGCTGGCGACGAAGTAATGAACCGCACGGTAGCTGGAATAGTAGCAATTCAGCAAACCGTAGAAGAAGCATCAATGAAAGTAAAACACTTAGGCGAAGCTTCCCAAAAAATCTCCAGAGTAGTTAGCTTAATTAGTGATTTTGCTAATCAAACCAACGTTTTAGCATTAAACGCATCGGTGAAAGCAACTCGCGCAGGAGAAGAAGATCAAGGCTTTGCTTTAGTAGCAGAAGAAGTCAGAACCCTAGCGGAACAATCAGCCGCAGCTACCAAAGAAATTGAACAAATAGTAGAGGAAATTCAAACCGAAACTAACGAAGTAGTTAACGCAATGGAAGCGGGTATGGAACAGGTACTTAGTGGTACTCATTTAGTAGAAGAAACCCGCGCTAAACTGAATTCAATTAGTGCCGTTAGTGCTCAAATTCGCACCTTAGTAGAAGCAATGGCTAAATCTGCCCAAGCCCAGGTGCAAACCTCGGCTTCTGTTAGCCAAAATATGCAGGAAGTTGCCTCGATCGCCAATCGAACATCGGAACAATCAACTGATGTGGCTGACTCGTTTACTAAACTACTGCGAGTCGCACAACAACTACAAGAAAGTGTTGCACAATTCCGCGTTAAGTAGAATTGTTAGGAAGGTAGGCAAAGGTTTTTTGTCTACCTTTTTGATTTTTTTGAAAGTTGAAAACATCAACCCCAAACACCTACCCACAATCCCCTTTGCTGCCTCTCAAAAAAATGCCATATATAGATACTAACGATCAAACTTATATTTTCTTTGTCCAAGAGGCGATCGAACTCCTTCAACGTCTCGAAGAAGGATTACTTACTCTCCGACAAGATTATCACCTGCAAAAACTCCATACCCTTATGCGTGCCGCCCATTCTATTAAAGGTGGTGCTGCTTGTGTTGGCTTGATGGAAATACAATCTTTAGCCCATCAATTAGAAAATGGCTTTCGCGCACTTTATCAAGAAGAATCTATAGATATTGAAACAGAAGATTTATTGCTGAAAGCTTATGATTGTTTAAAATCTCCGATTATATCTCAAATTGAAACCGGTAATTTTGATGCTATAGATTCCTTGGAAAAGGCTAAATTAATATTTTCTCAACTAGAAATAAAACTCGGCCATTCTCTGGAAGAAGAAGTAGCAATTCCAGAAGTTGAGTTAGAAACAGATATTACTCAATTTCTGTTTGCTGAAGAAGTTACACAAGGTTTAAAACGCTGGGAAAGTTTGTTAGCAAATTCTGATAATGATAAACTCATTGAAGAATTGAAAGATCAAGCTGATGTTTTTGCTAGTTTGGGAGAGTTATTAAATCTACCTAGTTTTGTCGATATTATTCAAAACACTTTACAGGCTTTGCAAGTTAATCCTCAATACGTTAAAAATATAGGTAAATTGGCTTTAGCGGATTTTCGCTTGATTCAAGAGGCAATTTTATCAGGAAATAGTACTCTAGATGTTAAGCCTTCTCAAGAGTTAGTAAATTTAAGTAAGAAAATAGAAAAAAAAGAAGTAACTTCTGCTCCAGCTTCACAGGCGGCTAATCTTCGATCGCCTGTTAATAATATTCCTAAAAATGATGCATCACCTGGTAAAGATGTATCCTCTATCCCTGATAAAAATGGTAGACAAATTACCACTAATACCCAACCCCAAACTGTTCCTAAAAAAATAGTTTCCCAGGAAGCTATACCAGTAAAATTAGCCGAAGTAAAATCAACAGAAAAAACTCAAGAAATCCCAAAAGAAACAGAGGTAAAATCTAATTATCCTGCTAATGCTAATACCCTAAAT
Source organism: uncultured bacterium (assembly GCA_963923765.1). Lineage (GTDB taxonomy): Bacteria > Cyanobacteriota > Cyanobacteriia > Cyanobacteriales > CAWUOF01 > CAWUOF01. Next base: position 2,047 of record CAWUOF010000193.1, read on the forward strand.
ATGGGAGTGCGGGTAGATTTAGCTAGATTAGATTTAATTAATAACTTGGTGGGTGAATTAGTTACCCAAGAAAATAGTTTTTTGTTACAAAATCAACAATATAAAGAAACAATAGAAGCTCTCCAACAAGGATACGATCGCCTTAGTAAAGTTACTAGACAAATGCAAACTTGGGTAAACCAAGCGGTGACTATTAAAGATCCGACATTGGAAGCTGGGGAAGGAAAAAATAATAATAATGATCGATCGCCTCAGTCTTCCATGCATCTACAATTTATGATGGAAACCGCTTTAGAAGAAATATTACAACTTTCCGAAGCTATACAAGATATCGGTCTAATTAATCAACAAGCACAACAAATTCTCAAAAAAAGGCAACAAACTCTTAAACAAGTACAAAATAATTTACTCCGGGCAAGAATGTTACCCGTAGGTGATTTGCTCAATCGATTTCCCCGAATGGTAAGAGATTTAGCTACAAAAGAAAATAAACAAGTTAGTTTAAATATTGTTGGAACAAATACCCTAATTGATAAAGCAGTCTTAGAAAAACTTTATGATCCAATAGTGCATTTAGTTCGTAATGCTTTTGATCATGGCATTGAAACACCAGAAAATCGGATTAAACAAGGTAAATCTCCCCAAGGAAATATCACTATTAAAGCTTATCATCAGGGAAATTACACCTATATTGAAGTGCAAGATGATGGCTATGGTATTGATCCACAAAAAATTCGTCAATCTGCTGTATCTAAAAATTTAATCTCACCTACAGAAGCAGCTAATTTAGGTCAATATCAATTATATGAATACCTCTTTGCCCCTGGGTTTTCTACTGCTAATAAAGTCAGTGAAATATCAGGACGCGGTATGGGTTTAGAAGCAGTTCGCTTGCAAATTAGTGTGCTAAAAGGAACCGTAACAATTACATCAGAAATTGGTAAAGGTACTACTTTTACTTTACGGTTGCCTTGGACTTTAACTATTACTAAATTATTAGTATTTAGTATTAATAGTAATGTTTTGGCAATTCCTGTTGATACCTTAGTCGCGATCGCCTCTGCCCCTAGTAACGAAATCGAAACTCGTCAAGGACGAGAATATTATCCCTGGCAAGGACAAAAAATACCCATTTATCCCGAATCTTTGCTATTTACCTATAACTATCCTTTAACTGCTGCGAATAATAAACAAATTACAGCAAAAACTTGGCAACAAGCTGGTAAAATTCCCCTACTTTTAATCTCCCAAGCATCACAAATTGTTGCCTTAAGAATAGACCAAATTTTAATGGAACAAAACCTTGTACTTAAACCTTTTGGTGACGTAATGATGCCGCCATCCTATCTTTGCGGTTGTACTATTTTAGGTGACGGGCGTTTAATTCCAGTAATTGATGGTCCTGCTTTAGTAACTCGTTGGTTACAATTACAAGAATCAACAAAAACTAATTATCCTCAACAATTACCCCCAAGGCAACCTATCAAAACTGTCACTATTCCTACTATTTTGGTAATTGATGACTCCCTCACCATGCGCCATACCTTATCTGTTACCTTAAGTAAAGGTGGCTATCGGGTAATGCAAGCCAAACATGGTGGTGAAGCCTTAGAATTATTACGACAAGATACCTCAATTAAAGGCGTGATATGTGACTTAGAAATGCCAAAAATGACTGGTTTTGAATTTCTCGGTCGCTGTCGAAAAGAATTTCCGGCAACATCTTTACCTATAATTATTTTAACATCTCGGACTAGCGACAAATATCGTCAGTTAGCTAAACAGTTAGGAGCTACTGAATACTTAACTAAACCTTATCTCGATAAGGAGTTATTGGGTACTTTACAAGCTATAATGAAATAATTTCTTTCCCTGATTTGGATGTAGGTTTAATTCATAAATTACCCCTATATTAAGGTTTTAAATCACTAAATATTTGTTATAAATTAGTATCAGTAAAATTACTGAGATAATTAAATAGAAAAATTACGGAAGAATAAAGTAAAAAAAAATATTAAAATCCATCTATGGGTTTTAAAAAATATCATAGAAATTTAGTTGGTCATACTGTAATATTTCGGAAAAAAACAAAAATCTGTCAATAATATTACAGTCAATCAGCTAAAAAACCCATCTGACTATCTAAAAGATTTGTAAATTTACAGATGTGTGCTATATGATCGGCGATACATTGGGGGGGGAAACTGAGAGTAAAATTAACTACACTCAGTCAAACTAAAGCCACAGGAAAATTAGTACTGACAAGCGGCGATCGAGAATGGAAATTTTATTTTTATCTGGGGCGTCTTTTATATGCCGTAGCACCCATAGAGTTAGACGCTGGCATAGAGCCATTACACTCTATAATTTAGAATTAACCTGTGCATTAAACATTAATGATAGCGAAAAGGGCGTTTTAACCGATCGCCTGTGGGAATATGAATGGCTAATTCAAGAAATCAAACAAGACAAATTAAACCTAAACCAAGCCAAAGCCATTATTTATACTATTTTAAAAGAAGTATTTTTCTCCATATCAAAATACAATAATATAATTATCTCTTGGTATCCTAACCACAAACCAAAATTCGACCATCAATTATTTCTCAGCTTATCGTTATCGGGATTAGAAATAGAGCAAATATTCCAAAAATCCAGCTATCTTTGGCAACAATGGCAACAGATGGGTTTAGATTATCTCTGCCCAAATCAATCGCCAATTTTAAATGTAAACCAATTAAATACATTGCAATATAAACTTTCCGAAGATACTTTAATAGGCATGAAAGATATTTTTAATAGCCCAAATACATTTGGGGATATTAGTATCAAGAAAAAACAATCATTAATAGTTGTTACTCGCACTTTGCATCACTTTATAAAAAAAGGTGTTATGGCAATAAAAGATTTGCCTGACTTACCTAATCCTCTGGAACAATTAAGTTTAGTTACTAAGTCTACAAATCCTACTCAACTCCCTTTAATTGCTTGTATAGATGATAGTCCAGTAGTCGGAGAAATGCTAGAAAAAATTTTAACTCCAGCCGGATATCGTTTATTAAAAATTATAGATCCTATTCAGGGAATAGCTAATTTACAAAAACAAAAACCAGAATTAATTTTTTTAGACCTAATGATGCCTACTACTAACGGACATCATGTATGTAATTTTTTGCGAAAAACCTCTGTATTTGCAAAAACACCGATAATTATTTTAACTGCTTATGATGGCATTAGCGATCGCTTTCGTTCCAAATTTACTGGCGCTTCGGATTTTTTAAGTAAATCCTCAGATCCTCAACAAATTCTAAATATGGTAAAAAAACATCTCGGAGAACAAAAATCTGAACAATTCTTTAACTCTCCCCAATTAATAATGAAACCAATATTTACCTAACTTTGATGCCATTAATCCCAATTTACCCAGCCTAATAATCAGCCATAAAAAACCGGAATAGAGAATAATTCTACATCCTAGCTTTGTTATCATCAGTTTTTAGATAAAATAAATAACGACATCTAGGACCAGCAATAACCCATGACCCCTTCCTCCAACAAGGAGATTACTCCCCTACAAACCACAGAAACTACCATATCAGAAGAATTGAGCATTACGCCCCCTATTAATACCGATAATGCCGAAATAGTCAACCGCAAGCTAGAAGAGGAATATCTCGACGAATTGCCCGATGAAATCGAAATGTCCCTGTTTGACCACCTTGAAGAGTTACGACAACGAATTTTTTACTCTCTTCTAGCTGTAGCTGTGGGAGTTGTCGCCTGCTTTATCACAGTTAAACCTATTGTACAGATATTAGAAGTACCCGCACAAGGAGCCAAATTTCTTCAATTAGCACCTGGAGAATATTTCTTTGTATCTCTTAAAGTAGCAGGTTATAGTGGATTACTGGTAGCTAGTCCCTTTATTCTCTATCATATTGTTAGCTTTGTATTACCAGGCTTAACTGTTAGGGAAAGACGTTTACTAGGTCCGATTGTCTTCGGTTCTAGTATATTATTTATAACTGGGCTAGTTTTTTCCTACTATTTACTAATACCGGCTGCTCTCAACTTCTTTATTAATTATGGTTCTGGTGTAGTAGATCAATTATGGTCTATTGATAAATACTTTGAATTTGTTTTGTTACTCCTATTTAGTACTGGTTTAGCTTTTCAAATTCCTGTTATTCAAGTATTATTAGGCTTGCTAAAAATTGTTTCTTCTCAACAAATGTTAGCTGGATGGCGATATGTAATTTTAGGAGCAGCAATTTTAGGCGCTATTCTTACACCTTCTACAGATCCTCTAACTCAAAGTTTATTAGCTGGTGCGGTATTATTTCTCTATTTTGGCGGTATAGGTTTTGTCAAGTTATTAGGTCGGTGAACTCTCCTAGATTATAAATAGATAATAAACTGTTCGGTCTTTAACTCTGTTATCAATTTTGTTAAATACTGAACAGATTATTATACTTTGTAAATTGTCGTGTTAATTAATTCCTGGGTATTTTTAGATTTTAAATAACGTATGGTCTCAACTTTTTTAATGGAATTAGGCAATTCTTGTAATTTAAATTCTATTTCAAATTCTGACATTGGCTGGGGAGAACATAAAAAACCTTTAATTTGTTGTTCTTCTATATTAAACCGAAAAGAAATGGGAAAAGATAAAGTATTTTGAAATCTCAAATCTTTATAACCATAAACAATAGTAGCATCAGAGCCTAAAGGTGCAAAACGAGTATTTTCTGTGTAAATATCGCGAGAGTGGGAATGTCTTTCTAAAGGAGTAAGTCCAGCTTTTAATATTAACCAATATATTATGCCTGATAGTTGACATAAGCCTCCCCCTATTTCTGCTTTAATTTGATTTTCTATTAGCGATCGCCCTTCTAAATAACCTTTAGAGCGATCGGGATGTCCCACTAAATGCCAGAAAGAAAATATTTTACCCGGTTTAATTTCTATATCTTGAATTCTGTTTATTGCCAAAGTTAAATTATGCTTTTTATTTTCCGAGTAGCTAGTAGGTAATAAAGCTTGAGCAATAGTTATTTGTTCCTGAAATTTAGCTTTTTTTTCCTCAGTTAATATATTGTTATTAGTAAAATTACTTAACTGACCAGTTGCTAAATCTGATATATATCTTTGCCAAACTTTCATTTGTAAGCGCAATGGAGCCGGAATTATTTTTTTCATAGTTGATTAAACTTGGATAAATTCTCACCTAATATTCTAAAATTATACAATCAATAGTAATAATTAGATTAAATAAGGCTAAAAAAATAAAAATTTTATATATTTTACTAAAAAATTTTAGATGCATGGGTGAATCTTTTATGTATAAATAACTATTTTTACCTTGTCTGAGCCAAAGTGGAATATCAACAAAAATTTGATTATATATTGTCAGTCAAAATATTAGACTTATTGGGAAGTGCGATCGCCAGAATCATATTAAAATTTTTCTACTTTAACTTAGAAAATTTCACAAAAGTTAAAATACCTATAATTATAGTAAAACTTAATATGCAATACTTTGCAAATAAATTACAAAAATTTACTCACTAAATAAAAATTTCTAGCTATCTTGGAAATAGGTAAGTAATTTAACTGATAACTTTAACCCCATCATCCCAGGAAAAAGGAGTAATCCGCATGGAAATTATACACCAGTCGGGAGAAATGATTGCAGAAAAATATCGTATCCTAG
>CAWUOF010000194.1:0-7725 GCA_963923765.1 uncultured bacterium
ATAAGAGACAGCCCCATACCCCATGCCCCATGCCCCATGCCCAAACTAATTACCTTACCAACAAAAAATGACTACACCTATTCTTCGTCAAATTGATATACCTAATAGCCTCACTTTAACCGGGCTAATGCTTAGTTTATTTTCAGTGATATTTGCCATCCAACAAAATTTTTATGCTGCACTTATCTGTTTAATCTATTCAGGTATTGTAGATATGTTTGATGGAGTTGTAGCCCGTAAAATACAACGGACTGAATTACAAGCAGAAGTAGGCAAAAATTTAGATAGTTTAGTTGATATTTGCTCTTTTGGTTTTGCTCCAGCTATTTTTGCCTACTGTTATGGTTTACGAGATGCCTTATCTATAGCAGTATTAATGGTTTATGTAGCGGCGAATGTATTGCGATTAGCTTATTTTAATAGTACCGGTTTAGCTAGTGAAGGAAATAATGAGTATTTTACAGGATTACCTGTAACTTATGCAGCTTTATTTATTCCCCTGAGTTTTTTAGTTAGTTTTTTTGTGCCTGTGGCGACGATGAAATTAGTATTAGCTGGAATGTATTTAATTTTGGCGATCGCTATGGTAGCTAATTTTCAGATGAAAAAACTTAAGGGAATTTGGTATGGTATATTTTCCTTGGGAGCTTTATCTATGACTATTGTTTATGCTTGGGCAATTATTGGCATAAAATAATTATCATAAAATAATAGTTATTTTAGCAATTCACCGAAAAATAGTTAAAATAGTTAAACATCAATAATTAAATAATAATTAATCAAAATAGATGTTATTTTAAATTTTGCCGTTGTTAATAAAGCCTATTTTATCTGATTAAAAATAGGTACATTTTATCCTGGCAAAATCAAAAATATTTTAACTTCAGGTAAATATAAACAGCGAAAACAAATAACAGGTTTTAGAAAAAAATACATCCTAAAAAATTGTACAAATTTATCATAAAATAACAGATTTTCTTTTCTATTCCCTACTGGGGGTGCCCTATTACCTGGTATATTTAAAAATATAACAATATTTACTAGTAAGCGAGGCTAAAATGACTATTGCTGCTGGACAAAAAACGGAAGTTAGCTATCGAATTCGCAAAACCGGAGAAATAATTACAGAAAAAATATTTGCCGAAAAAACTCTCCGATGGATGTATGAAGATAAAATTGGCTTTCAAGTATTTAAATATTTAATGAATAATGCCATATTTTGTTGGCTATATGGCAAAATGCAAGATTTACCAGGCAGCAAAAAAAAAATAGCCGCCTTTGTGCATGAACATCAAATTAATATGGAAGAAGCGGAAAAAGCTATAGAAAATTATATTAGTTATAATGACTTTTTTCGCCGTTGTTTAAAACCTGGAAGTAGACCATTTAATCCCAATGCCGATATATTTTCTGCTCCTGCTGAGGGTAAAGTTTTAGTTTATCCTAAATTAGAAGATAACACGAGAATTCCCGTAAAAGGCGCTACAATTACTATTGCAGGTTTATTAGCTTCAGAAACAGAAGCACAACGCTATATAGGCGGTGCGGCAATGATTGTACGTTTAGCACCTTATGATTATCATCGTTTTCATTTTCCCGATGATGGAGAAGCAGCAAAAGCGCGAAATATTAAAGGACAATATCATTCCGTAAATCCCATCGCCTTAGCAAAAGTACCTGATTTATTTTGTCGAAATAAAAGATCTGTTACAGAATTTAAATCTAAAAATTTTGGCACAATAGCATATATAGAAGTAGGTGCTATTTGTGTTGGTACTATTATTCAAACTTATCAACCAGGAAAAGTAACCAAAGGACAAGAAAAAGGTTATTTTCAATTTGGAGGTTCTACGGTAGTATTACTATTTGAGCCAGGAGCGATCGTTTTTGATGCAGATTTAATCAAAGATTCCGCTATGAATTTAGAAGTACATTTACAAGCACTCAGCAGTATTGGTAAACGTCCTTAAATGATTTTGATTATAACTTTAGGTACATCTGAAAATTGTAAAAAATATTGTTATACTGCTGCCAACTTTCATTAGACTAGGCAAAAAAATTTACTTATATTTGCTTGCGTTAAAATACTGTTTTTTGCAAATATTAAGATGTACCCATAAGTTTAATTTCTAAAAATTACAATTTTATTCCGAATGCTCAATTAGGAAAATCCAATGTTTCAACGCCCCATTAGCCAAGGGTTAAAAGTATTTGCTTTAGTTTGGTTCGGCCAAGTTATATCGCTACTTGGTTCAGGACTTACCGGTTTTGCGCTAGGTTTATGGGTGTATGAGGTGACAAAATCAGTAACTCCCTACGCCTTAGTTTATGTATTTAATGAGTTACCAGGAATATTAGTTTCACCTTTAGCGGGGGCTTTTGCAGATCGCTGGAACCGACGCTGGTTAATGATTATTAGTGATGCCGGTGCCGGTTTAAGTACTCTTAGTATTATTATGGCTATTTGGATTTATGGAGACCAAATTTGGACAAATAATAGTTGGTTAATTTATTTCGCTATTGGTATATGTTCCGCTTGTAAAGGTTTTCAATGGCCTGCTTATAGTGCTGCTATTACTCAATTAGTACCAAAAAAACATTTTGGTCGTGCTAGTGGCATGATACAAGTACCTTATGCGGTCGCCCAGTTACTATCACCTGTATTAGCCAGTATTTTAATTACAACTATTAATATTCAAGGAATTGTTTTTATTGATTTTGTTACTTTTTTTGTGTCAATTTGGACTTTAACAGTAGTCAGATTTCCTCATCATCAATTAAGCGGCTCAACTCCGGCTAAAACTAATTCTTTATTAGGAGATTCGGTGTATGGTTTAACTTATATTATTGCTAAACCAGGTTTGTTAGCATTAACAATATTTTTAACCTTTACTAATTTTACTGCTGGTATTGCTCAAGTATTAATTACTCCTTTGGTGTTAAGTTTTGCGCCCGATGCCTTGAGTTTGATATTATCTCTAGGGGCGATCGCCATGATGAGTGGTATTTTATTAATGAGTGTTTGGGGAGGTCCGAAAAATCGCGTTTATGGCATTTTAGGATTTGAATTATTATTAGGTATTTCTATTTTTCTAGCAGGTTTTAGACCTTCTGTAGAATTAATTGCTGTTACTTCTTTTTGCGCTTTATTTAGTATTCCCATGATTAGTGGTGCTAATTTAGCTATTTGGCAAACTAAAGTACCTCCAGAAATTCAAGGTCGGGTTTTTGCTGTTCGCGGTATGATTACTTGGGCATCTTTTCCCCTAGCTTATTTAGCGGCTGGTCCTTTATCTGATAAGATTTTTAATCCTTTACTTACTGCTGATGGCATTTTAGCTAGTAGCATAGGTCAAATAATTGGCGTTGGTCCAAATAGAGGTATTGGTTTACTGTTTATTATCCTGGGATTAATCACTATTACTTTAACTATACAAGGTTGGAAAAATCCCGGTTTGATAATGATAGAAAAAGAAATGCCAGAAGTAATTTCTGATGAACCAAATATTAAAATAGAAAAAATTACTAAAAATCCAGATAATCCCCCAGATAAAGAAATAGATAAAATAAATAAAGAAATAGATAATAATTCCGATAATAATCTATGATAGAATTTAATTGTCCCTGGCTATTTTCACCTTTACCATGCCATTTAGCAGAAGATGAAGTACATATTTGGTGTGCTTATCTTGAGCGATCGCCTTTAGAAATTATAGAATTTGAGAGTATTCTGTCTGAAGCCGAAAAAACTAAAGCTAATCGATTTCATTTCCAGCGCGATCGAAATCATTTTATAGCTGCTCGTGCTATCCTGAGAAACATCCTCAGTAGTTATTTACATATTCCTGGCGAAACTATAAATTTTGTCTATGGTAAACACGGAAAACCTGCTTTATCCCATCCATTAGAACATATAAAATTTAATATTTCCCATTCTAAATCCTTAGCCCTATATGCCATATCTTCCCATCGAGAAGTCGGTATTGATATTGAGTTTATGCGCCCAATGCCAGATGCCGATAAGTTAGCTAAAAGGTTTTTTTCCCCAAGAGAATATGAAATAATTAAATCCTTAGAAAAAGACCAAAAACAACAAGCATTTTTTAATGCTTGGACTAGAAAAGAAGCTTTTATAAAAGCTATAGGTAAAGGATTAGCTTGTCATTTAAATACTGTGGAAGTTTCCCTCATGCCGGGAGAACCTGCCGCATTATTAAATATACCAGATAACCATAATAATTGGTCGGTATTTGAATTAACACCCCATTCTAATTATGTAGGCGCATTAGTCGCGGCGGGAAATAATCTCCGTTTAAATTGTTGGCAGTGGCAAAATCTGAAAAATTAATTTTTATTGATGATTTTTATATAAGTTTTAATTAAAAAAAATAATTTTAGCATAAGTCATAATCATAAGTCATAATCCTAATTAATAAGGCCCAAAGTAAATAATCTACTAAAAAACCGCTAAAAAACAGCCTAATCCTGAAACCCAAAAATTTTATGAAAAATTTTTGTTACAATTATTTACATAAAGCACACTCGCAATGGATAATAGGCCCATGCAGGTTAAAACGGGATTCACTAATTCACAGCAAAAATACCAGTCAGTGATTAACAAACCTTCCTATTTAGAAAACTTAGAAGAAAAACCAGCAATGGTAGATATTCCTACTATAACAGTTGAAAGTGAGCCTATCTTAGCAGAAGATAGTATAGTGTTACCAGAAATATATTCTCCGGAAGCACTACGCTATAATCCTGAAGCGATAACTGCCTACTATAAATCTCGATCGCTGCAAGTTTGGGCAAGATTTATAGCGATTTTCTGGCCTTTGATAATGTTTGGTTTTAATGTATGGTGGAATCGAAAAAAAGCCAATAATCCTAAAATCCAAACTAAACAAGCAATACGTCTACGGGAAATCTTAACCAAACTAGGCCCCGCATTTATCAAAGTTGGACAAGCCCTATCAACTCGACCAGATTTAGTACCACCAATTTATTTAGAAGAATTAGCCAAATTACAAGATCAATTACCACCTTTTCCTAACGAAGTAGCCTATCAATTTATCGAAGAAGAATTAGGCGATCGACCCGAAGAACTTTACGCCGAACTTTCCCCCAATCCTGTTGCCGCCGCTTCCCTCGGACAAGTTTACAAAGGTAAACTAAAAACTGGGGAAATAGTTGCTGTGAAAGTACAACGTCCTGGCTTATCCGAAAGCATGGCTTTAGATATTTACATTTTGCGTCAACTGGCTAGTTTTGCCAAAAGCAATATCAAAAGAATTCGCAGCGATTTAGTAGGCATCATGGATGAATTTGGCGGTCGCATTTTTGAAGAAATGGACTACACCCATGAAGGTCGCAACGCCGAAATATTTTCCCAACTTTACGGACATATCAAAGATATTTATGTACCCCAAATCTATTGGCAATATACTCGCCGTAGAGTATTAACAATGGAATGGGTAAACGGTACTAAATTAACTAAATTAGAAGAACTCCAAGCACAAGGTATTAACCCAACTCATTTAATAGAAGTTGGTGTGCAATGTTCCCTCCGACAATTATTAGAACATGGTTTTTTTCATGCTGACCCCCATCCTGGTAATCTTTTAGCTACTCCCGATGGTAAATTAGCCTATCTGGATTTTGGTATGATGAGCCAAGTTAAACCCTATCAACGTTATGGTTTAATTGAAGCTGTAGTACACTTAGTTAACCGAGATTTTGAAGCTTTAACTCGTGACTATGTAAAATTAGAATTTTTAACTCCAGATACAGATTTAACGCCTATTGCTCCTGCCTTGGCCAGGGTGTTTAATGATGCTTTAGGCGCTAGTGTTGCAGAAATGAATTTTAAAAGCATCACAGATCAATTATCGGCTTTGATGTATGAATATCCTTTTCGCGTTCCTGCTTACTATGCCCTAATTATTCGCTCTTTGGTGACTTTAGAAGGTATTGCTATTAAAGTTGATCCTAATTTTAAGGTGTTGAGTAAAGCTTATCCCTATGTGGCTAAACGGTTACTTACAGATCCTGCGCCGGAGTTACGCCAATCTTTAAAAGATTTGCTATTTAAAGATGGTGATTTTCGTTGGAAACGGTTAGAAAATTTGCTGAAAAATGCCCGCAGTAGTGATGATTATAATATTAGTAAGGCATTGAATCAAGCTTTAGAATATTTATTTTCCGAAAGGGGAGATTATATTAGGGATTATTTGGTAGAAGAGATTGTCAAAAGTTTAGATACTCTTTCTCGTCAAGGTTTGCAAAATGCTACTGCTGTAGTTAGCGAATGGTTTGGTTTAAAGGTTAATGCACCATCTCCCCCTACTGCTGAACAACAAACTTTAGAACATATTCAAAGGATTTGGGGTATTTTACGAGAAACACCGGGTTTTGAACCGATGAAGTTAGCAGCTTTGATTCCCCAATTGTTAGCAAAACCAGAAATGCAACGTATGGGGCAAGAAGTGGCGGGGCGTTTTGCTCAACGTACTTTAGCAAAATTAATTCGTTATTGGTTGTTAACAGAAGCTTCCTATAATCAAGGAAATCATCATAATTTACCTGCGGCTTTGTCTAATAAGATTACGTCTTTTGCTAATGATAGAAAATCTTATGGAAAGAAGTAGTAAGTAATGTTTGATATGGGTAGCCGATCGCTTTTTATGCAGTTATTTTTAGATAACTCTTAGGCGATCGCTATATCTCCTTTAAGGCAAATCAGGATCAATTCCCAATTCTCGCAACTTAGCCGCCAATCGTTCAGCCCGTTGGTGTTCAGTTTCAGCCCGTTGGCGTTCCTGTTGTGCTTGTTCTGAACTCCATAATAATAAATTACCTGATTTATCCCACCAGCGCAGCCAATTCATAGTTTGGCCTAGACGTTCTCCTGACCAAATCCCTAGATATAGTTCCAGTTGTGGAATCCATACTTGCCCCTGTGTATTGGCTGGCTGTACAACGTATCGCCCATCTTGCAAATAACGCACTTCTAAATTAACTTCGTAGGGGTCATAAGTGATGTATGTAGGCACTTGCAAAATCTGTTCGTAAAAGTGGAATTTGCCATAAGGAGGAGTCGATCGCATTGATAATTCTCCGCCATCTTCTTCAGATAGAAATTCCATCACGATCGCCACAGCAGCACCATCATTATAAGGAGTATAACTACGGCGAATTACTCCTTCTATGACAGGATATACTTTAGGTACATATAACCAGTCAGGGGCTTTAACTAAAATTTTTTTATTTACATGAGCAACTAACCCTAAATTACTTGCAATTAGCATTTCTGATTTGATAATTCCAGATGCTCCTAATGCATCAGTAAGAGCAGCCGCGAGTAATGGTTCTTGGATATTTTCCAAACGATCATCTGGTAAAACGAAGTTGGCTGGTAGGGCTTCCCAGGTAACAGTTTGTTTAGTTTTAAGAGATGGAATTTCGAGAAGCATTAGATTTACCTCTCAACCCTAAATGGTTTTATAAATTAATTGAATTATATCAGATTTTTTAAGTGATTTCAATTAGAATTATTGATTTTATGTGATTTTATGTTAATTTTAATTAAGTCAACGATCGCTTTTATCTAATAAAAAAGCGATCGCGAAAGACTTAGGAAAATAACCTACACCAAAACTTGATATTTATCCCGGCTTTAAACCTGTCTCTTATACACATCTCCGAGCCCACGAGACCTCTCTACAT
>CAWUOF010000195.1:0-7721 GCA_963923765.1 uncultured bacterium
ACGCACCCTACAATTTTCTTATAATTGTGGGTAGATTTTTTCAGTAATTTATAGTGTCAATTTAAAGAATTAGTATAAGAAAAAAATTTTTTCAAAGTCTAAAAATTTGTTGTACAATCATAGTTGATTAAAAAATCAATTTTAAGGATAACAGGTGATTACTCTGACACCAATTGAATCTAATATTCAACGCTTGCCCGCCGAAGTAGTAAATCTCATTGCTGCGGGTGAAGTAATAGACTCCTTGGCAGCAGTAGTGCGAGAATTAGTAGAAAATGCCCTGGATGCGGGGGCAACACGAATAGTAATTTCTGTCTGGCCCGAATTGTGGCGAGTTAGGGTAGCAGATAACGGTAGTGGCATGGAATTTATCGATTTGCAACAGGCAGCAATTGCTCACACTACTAGCAAAATTCGTAATAGTGAGGATTTATGGAAAATTACTAGTTTAGGTTTTCGTGGTGAAGCTTTGCATAGTTTAGCACAGTTAGCAAATTTAGAAATTTTTAGCCGTCGATCGAACAGTAAAGAAGGCTGGAAAATCACTTATAATTCTATCGGTGAAATTTTACATACAGAAACAGTAGCAATTGCGCCCGGTACAATAGTTAATGTTTCTAATTTATTTAAAAATTGGACTATTCGCCGACAAGGATTACCAACACCATCCCAGCAATTACGATTAGTACAAAATACTATTTACCAAATAGCTCTCTGTTATCCTCATGTCACTTGGCAAGTGCAACAAAATGATAAAGAATGGTTTAATATTAGTCCGGGAATAACTGCCCAACACATTTTACCTCAAATTTTACGAGAGGTACATTTAAACGATTTGGAATATTTAAAATTAGCAGTAGCTACACCTTTAGGTAATGCAGAAGAAACCTATACAAAATCATCGGAAATTAAATTAGTTTTGGGTTTACCCGATCGCTGCCACAGACGACGGGCAGATTGGGTAAAAGTAGCAGTCAATGGTAGAATAGTTAAAACCACCGAATTAGAACAAACTATTATCGCTGCTTTTACTAGAACCTTACCTCGCGATCGCTATCCAATTTGTTTTCTACATTTACAAATTTCTCCAAATCAAATCGACTGGAACCGACACCCCGCTAAAGCAGAAATTTATCTACATAATATCAATTATTGGCAGGAAAAAATTACCGACGCGATCGGGCAAATATTGCGTCTAAATATAGAAGAATCTCCTTTAACAGAAAAAGTAAATCGTCTGTTAAAAGTATCGGAAGATAAAGGCGCTTATAATGTTAGTCGATCGCTACAAAATCCAGACAAAAAAAGCGATAAAATTAGACAATTTTCCCTAAAAGCAATTGCTCAAGTTCGCAAAACCTACATTTTAGCAGAACATCCCAACGGTATGTTATTAATCGAACAACATATCGCCCATGAGCGCGTTTTATATGAACAAATATTAGATAATTGGCAACTGCTTCCCCTGGAAACTCCAATTATTCTACCCCAACTTACCCCCCCTCAAATTCAACAACTGCAACGCATCGGTATAGATATAGAACCCTTTGGTGAACAACTTTGGGCAGCACGTCAAGCCCCCGCACTTTTGCGAGAACGTTCCGACTGTAACGAAGCACTTTTAGAACTTAGTTTAGGTGGTGATTTAGAAGCCGCTAGAGTAGCTACCGCTTGCCGTAGTGCTATCCGTAATGGAACAGATTTAAACTTACAAGAAATGCAAAATCTTTTAGATCAATGGCAACAAACTCGTAATCCTCGTACTTGTCCGCATGGACGCCCAATTTATCTATCATTAGAAGAATCAAATCTTGCTCGTTTTTTCCGTCGTCATTGGGTAATTGGTAAAAGTCATGGTATTTAATGTTATGAAAACTTTAAAAAATAGTTTGCCTTTCAGAATTTCTTTGTATATGAATATTATTTTATTATATATCCTGATATACTCTGGATATAAATTAGGTTTGTTTGAAAAATTCTTATCCGTCTTTTATCGAGTTATGCCAGAAAATATTACTAATACCTTACCTACTGAAATACAACTAGATAATTTAATTTTTAATGGGTGGTGGCAAGAAGAAGTTAAATATCAGGCTATTATTAGCCAAAATCAAAAATATAATGCCTGTTTATTTGGTGACTCTATTTCTTCTATGTTAGGAAATAATTTAGGCAATAATAATTTTAATTTTGCCCTATCTGCCATGAGTACAGTTTCCCTAGTAGAACAGTTAAAAATATTAAATACTGCTGGGGTAAAATGCTCCCATGCTATTATTGCTATAGGTACTAATGACGCGATGTATTTTATCAAAAATGAACAGTTTATTGGGAATATGAAAGCTATTATTAACTCTGTTAAACAAATGGGGGCAAATCGTGTAACTTTACTACCTGCTTTTTATTCCACAGTAGAAGCAAGTTATAATCCTGGCATGGCGGGAACAATTGCCAGGGTAGAAGAAATTAATGCTTTAATTCGTCAAGTTGCTGACAGTGAGAAAGTGGTAATTTCTGGGGATGTAATAAAGCCTTTATTTCAAGGTCAAAGCTTAAAAGAAAATTTAACTACAGATGGAGTGCATTTAAATGCAGAGGGAAGAAAAATCTATCGAGAGGCTTTATTAAAATTAATTTTGTAAATTGGGTTTAGTAATAAGAGAATTGATATCTTTTTCAATTTGTTCGCTGATAATTTCTGTGCCTATATTGGGTTTGTTAAGGTTAACTTTCAGAAAACTATTTTGGTCGCGATCAGTAATTTTTTTATCCTGGTCAGAGTCTTTAACATTATTATATTCTGACTGAAAATAAAAAATTTCCCCTACCCTAACTTATTCTGGCCAATTTTAATATCATTACTGGGAGGAAACCCATTAATAAAATATCAGTCTAAAATTTGTAGTAATATTTAAGATATGGAGAAAAAATTATGAAATTTAAATTACTGGTTAAATTACTGGCGATCGCATTCTTTCCCGCAATTTTCCTTAACCTAATTAAACCCACCATAGCCGCCAAACCCGAAGATATTCAACGTTTAAAAGATACCAATAAATGCACACGCTGTGACTTAACTAATGCTTATCTAGCAGGTTTAACCCTGAAAAATGCTGATTTAAGTGATTCTAATCTTAGCGGTGCTAACCTAGTTAAAACTAATTTAACTGGTGCAAAACTGCGTAATGTCAACCTAGAAAAAGCAGATCTCAGAGGCGCTATTTTACCAGTAGCAGACTTAGAAAAATCTAAACTCGGCAGTGCTAATTTCTGGAAGGCTGACATGAGAGGTAGTAATCTTAGTTATACTAGAATGGGTAGAGCTAATCTTAAGGGTGCCAATTTAACCCAAGCTAACTTAATTGCAGCGAAACTAACCTATACTAATTTTATAGAAGCTAACCTAAAAGCCGCGCAGCTAAATGCAGCAGATTTAAGTAATGCGAATCTGAATTTAGCTAACTTAGAAACAGCTAATTTTGATAGTGCTAATTTAACTGCGGCTGACTTGAGACAAGCTTATGTGCGGGATGCTAATTTTCGCGGTGCAATTCTTAATGCTACTAAACTTAAAGGTGCTAATTTAGGTGCTGTGAGTTTTGCCTCGGCTAAATTAAATGGTGCCGATCTTAGTTTAACAAATTTAGAAGATGCTAACTTTACTTCAGCAGAGTTAATTAATGCCGATCTTAGCAATGCTGATATGAATAGAGGTGTTTTTAGTAAAGCTAATTTTAAGGGTGCTAATTTAACCGGAGTTAAGCTGATTAGAGCTTATATGTATGCTACTATTTTAGAAAATGCTAAGTTAAATCAAGCTAATCTCCGCGAAGCAAATTTAACTCAAGCTATTTTAAAATTAGCTATTCTTAAAGGTGCTAATTTACAAGGCGCTAATTTAACAGGTGCAGATTTAACTCAAGCTAATTTAAGATTGGCGAATTTAAATGAAGCTAATTTGACTACTGCCAATTTAACTAATGCTAATTTGAGGGATGCGGAGTTAAATGCAGCTAATTTAGAGGGGGCGATTTTAACTGGTACTCGTTTTCAGGTCGATCGCTAATTGCTAATTTAATAACTTTGCCAAAATTAACCCTATATTCCAAGCATCATCGCCACCGCGATGATGTACACCTTCTAAGGGTAAATTCAGTAATGCCAGTGCTTCTGCCATACCAACTTCTTTAGGAAGTTTATGTATAATAGCAAATAAGCTTTTTACATTAATATGACTCGGACTAAAAGGATATTTAATTTGACGAGATTCGCATTGTCTTTGCCATTGTTTTCTATCATAATCACCATAACTTGCCCAGATTCTTTCTTTAGCTAAATATTTCTTTTTAAAAATAGTACAAGCTTCAGAAAAAGTAATACCTTCGTTGACTTGATTTTGAGTTAAAGTGGTTAGTTTTGTACAAAATTCGCTGACTTGCGATCGCTCTGGTTTAATTAAAATACTTTCTTTTTCTAAACGTTGTCGAGTAGCTATATCTAGGGTACATATCCCAATTTCTATTATTTCGCTTTCTTCTCCAGCAGGAGGTGATTTTTCCCAACAAGTTGCTTCTACATCTATTACTAAGATTCTATCTAATAGTCGAGACATATTATTTACATTTAATTTACAGGTAATTTACACTTAATTACACAAATACAATTGTAACCATTGATTAATTTCTGGGGGTAATTCTTTTTTGCTTCTGTTAATTGCATCTATACAAACGTGCTGAGTAATTGCTTTAGCCAATAAGTTATCTGTATCTGGAGTAAAAATTTGGTAATTAATCATATATTTACTGGGATTTATTTTAGTAGTATTTAAATGAATATTTAGCCGATCGCCACAAAACATGGGTCGTAAAAAATCTCCACTAGCATTAACAATGGGAATAGCAAAATCTGACTTACCAAAAAATAATTTGAGATTAATTCCCGATGCTGCTAAAGATGCTTCGTAAGCTTCATGGCACATCGCCAAAACATTAGCAAAATAAACTACTCCAGCCGCGTCAGTATCTTGAAAGTGAACAATGCGAGGGTAGATAAACGTCATATTTTTAAATATTTAAATATAACTAAATAATTTGTTTGCTTTCCTATATTATACTATTAATTTTTTCAAAAAACAACCATTTAAATTAATTTTAATACATATTATTATTTTAGTAATAGATTGGCTAAAATTTACCTAAATTTAGATAATAATAGCCAATCTATTATTATTCTTAGCCTTTATTTTTAATCAACATAACATCGATAATTTTGGCAGCAACTTCCTCAGAAATTTCTAAAACACGATAAAGATCATTCAGCAATTTTTCTTCTTCTTCTGTGATTTCACCATCTGCCAAAATAATATCAGTAGTTACAGCAAAAGCTGTTTCTTGTAAATCATGGGGGAGGGCAGCTATGGCTGCATTAAAAAGTGCTTCAGCCCCTTGACGTTGTAAAATACTCAAAAGTCGATCAATCATTCTTCGCATTACTTCGGCTGGATAAGTTCGGAAAAGATTCATACGATTTAAAATAGTGCTAATAGCTTGCACTTCCGTATCAGCAACATATCCATCTGCACCTACCGCTATCAAGGTAATTGCAGCAAAGGCTTCTGCTGGCCCTAAGCTAAGTTCACTTGATTTGCGATTGCGAGAAATTTTATCAAATAACCCCATTAAATTATCCTTATACAGCAAATTTGTTAAAATTATTATAACATTGTTGAATTTGTAGAAAAATTTATACTAAATTAACTAATATTACGATTTAATACTTTACAAGAAGTAATGTTGAAAATCGAAAATAATATAAAAGCAAAATACCCTGGTAAAAAATAATGTAATCAAGTTATATTTTTATTTAAAAATCAAAATTATAATTACCTGAGCAAAATTAATTATATATTTGGGTGAGTTAGATTTTTAAACACTAATTAAGTAGGAGGTAATAAATAAAGTCAACAACCGAAACGCTGAAACCCTTATAACAAGAGAATTGAGGAATTTGGGAATATCACTTTATTTAATATCTCCTACTTATATTGCTTAAATATTATTTTTGACGCAACCTAAGTGTTAATTTTAGAGAATAGCCTAGTAAATATATAATTTATTTAGTATGATTAATTATCATTTATTTTTCTGATGACAATGCTAAATCTGCCCGCAGAAAATCAATAAATTGTTTAGCAGTTCTACCCGATCGACCATTATGGCGAGTTGCCCACTGTAAAGCACGATATTCTAAATCTGCTTGAGATATATTAATACTTGCCTGTGTTGCTAAATGATTAACAATTTCTAAATAAGTTTTTTGATCAGCCGGCTCAAAAGTAAGAGTTAAGCCAAAGCGATCGCTAAAAGAAAGTTTTTCCTGTACCGTATCCCAAGAAAACACCTCCGACGCATCCACTGGTCGAGGGCGATCGGCAAAAAACTCTCTAACTAAATGGCGACGATTAGAAGTAGCATACACTACCACATTTTGCGGTCTTTCCACCACACTACCCTCTAAAACTACCTTTAAATTTTTAAACGATTCGTCATCTTCCTCAAAAGATAAATCATCTACAAAAATAATAAATTTATGCGGAACTCCCCGCAATTTTTCCACAATAATTGGTAAATCTTTTAAATCCGATTTAGCTACTTCAATCAATCGCAAATTTTTTTGTCTATATTGATTTACTAAACTCTTGACTAAGGAAGATTTACCAGAGCCACGACTACCATAAAGCAAAACATTTAAAGCTGGATATCCTGCTAATAAAAACTCTGTATTTTTTACTAAAGCATCTCGCTGTAATTCATACCCAACTATTTGCGATAACTTTACTGAATCAGGATACTGAATACCTATCATTTTTCCTGCTTCCCATCGTAACACTATGTATTGGGAAAATATTCCACTACCAAATTTCCTATAGTAAAGTACCAAATCTTCTATAGCATCAGTCCATTTTTTCAGTGTTCGTAATTTTTCCCGTATAGAAATATCGCCAATTTCCTGAGTTTTTTTTGGTGGTATATTCCAAACTACAGGAGCAACTGCTAAAGTAGCCGCATCCTGCACCCATCTGCTTAAATCTTCAGCCTTGCATTTATAAAGACTATGCAGAGCTTGCATATCCTGTTGAGCCGCAGCTATGATAGTTTCAGGTAAATCACCATATTCTCCCTGTTGTTGACTTTGCCTAGAAAAGTAATTATCATCTATGATAATCTTGCTAATCAAATAATCTTGCCAACTTTGATTAGTCCAACTCATGGCTTTAAACCACATTCCGTAGGCATTAATGCAATTTAAAGCATCATTTTGGTTAATATTACTATTATTAATTGCTTGCAAAAGATTTATAAATGCTTGGCCTGGTTCATCACTTAAAACATTTTGGTATAGTAATAATGATGCAGCTTGTCGTTGCAGAAAATGAATATAAGAAATAGCCTTACTATCTAAGAATGACATTTTCTAACTAATATAGTTGAGTTTTAGTTTGCCCCATAATTCTAATATTTGCTGATATTTCAAAAAATAATATTAACGATTTAATTAACATTATGTTTGAAACATATCTTATGTTATGGCATTTCCCTATTATATTTTTGAATTTTTGCAATACATTTCATATTAATTTTTATCCCTACATTATTTATTAATTAAGTTTGTGAAAATTTAATGAATTTGAATAAAAAATTAATTGTAAAATATACCCTTTA
>CAWUOF010000196.1:0-7707 GCA_963923765.1 uncultured bacterium
TTCCCTATTCAACAACCTCCCCTACCCAATTCTAAATTCTAAATTCTACATTCTACATTCCCAATAACCCATTCCCCATTCAAAAATTCCCTATTCAACAACCTCCCCTACCCAATTCTAAATTCTAAATTCTACATTCTAAATTCTACATTCTACATTCTACATTCTAAATTCTACATTCTACATTCCCCCAATTTATATATTAAAGCACGCCTAATTAGACGTGCTAGACATAAAAAATTAAGAAGCCAAAGCAACAGTTACTAATTCTTGTAATTCGCCCTTTTGGTAAAGTTCGATCATAATATCCGAACCCCCAATAAATTCCCCATTAATATAAACCTGGGGAATAGTTGGCCAGTTAGAATATTCCTTAATTCCTTGACGTATTTCTGGATCTGAAAGAACATCAAAAGTTTCGTAGGGAACCCCTAAAGTATTAATAATTTGCACCACATTATTAGAGAAACCACACTGAGGCATCAGTTTGCTTCCCTTCATAAAAACCATTATTTTATTCTTCTTAATCAAATCATCAATGCGTTGTTTCACTTCTGGTGTCATTTCTGGAGTCATGGGTTTACCTACTACAATTGTTGTATTGTTTAGTGGATTAGAAGCGTACTTCTATGTCAAAAAAAATCTTGTTGAGGAAATAGCTATTGATTTAGCTAACTTGACTAGCTGATTTCCACTCTTCGGGAGTATAGGTATTCAAAGCTAAGGCGTGAATAGCTTCCGTTGCCATTGCTGATTTAACGGCATTATAAATCATTTGATGCTGTTGGACTCGCCTTTTACCTTCAAACAAGGATGAAACTACGGTAACTTCATAGTGATCGCCGCCACCTGTCAAGTCTTTTACTTGGGTTTGGGCATCTGGCAATGCTGCCTCGATCATGGCTTTAACCTGATCCGGGCTAATCATTTATACTTCCCCTGGATACAACTACTTAATTTAATTTAACATTTAAAGGGTATATTGACCCCAAAATTTGTAAAAATATTGAAACATATTGCAACCAAGATAAAAATCAGCCCCAAGGATAGTAATTATCCTTGGGGCTAGGCGGAAAGATTTTTATAGATCTTGTTAACGAGGAGTTGGGTTAGAAGGTTGAGTTGGGGCAGTGGGTTGATTTGACTGACTATCGCGGGGTCTAGGAAAAGCAACATCGACAAATCCTAATTCCAATAGCTGCTGGTAAGCTTTTTTACCTAAATCGCGAGTAGGATTTTGGGAGCCAATAATTTGAATTAATAAGGGTACAGCCAATTCTGGCTGATTTTGGGCGCGATGGACTAGGGCGAGTTGATAGGTGACTTCATCTCGTTTTTGGGCTGTGTCTAGGGCTTTGCGGCGTAAGCCATCGGCGATACGATTATCAATACCAGAGAAAGAACCAGCTAATTGTTGATATGAATTAGAAAGTTGGTTAAAAATTTGGCGAGATTCTTGCAACTTTTTGGTAGCTAGGACATAATCTTGAGCAGAAATAGCGTTACTGGCCTCATCTATTAATTTTTGTCCCCCTGGGATGCTGAATAGGCTGTTATTTGGATTTAAGGGGCGCACTGAATTATTATCTATACGTTGGCCATCAGTTAGAGGTTGTGGTTTTACCTCGGAAGTGGGGGCTGTAGTCGGAGGTTTTTGGGCATTAACTGGTGATATTAGGGTGAAAAAGGCGATCGCAGATAAAACAAAAAAGCTGCTTGAGCGTTGCTGATGAGCCATTCCAAAAAAAATCATCTATTTAATTTATAGGTTTGCACTAAATTAAGACTGATACAGACTTGGGGGTATCTTAACCCACAAATCTTCACTTCAATCAGTAGTATTTTATACTACGTATTTGTAATATTTGCCTCTATATCATAATTTCATTAAAAAATTACATCTTTAATAAAAAAATAAATATCTCTGGCTATTTATGAAGTTTTGTAAAAGTTCCGGAAAATTTGCATAAAGATCTACCCTTTTTACCGATATCTCATTAGATGGCAAAAAATCGGGGTTTAAGTACTTTTGTGGTTTTAAATAATTCTCCACTAGCAGCGAGACTTAATGAAGCCCAACAACCTTAAGCAAAATTAACCTAATCACGATCGCCATCTTCAGACTTAATTTACCTCTATTGATGAAAAAACAATAGAGTCAAATTGTCTATTAATTGTCTGTTATTTATAAATTATAGCCACAGGTTTCGATTATGATGCAATGTTCTAAAATGTTCAACGATTACTCCGATGACATTTTTGAGTCCCAATATGAAACTATTCAAAGTTTAGATTTAATCCTAAAAGATCACTACCACAGTTTTACTAAAAAAATTGTTAGTGAAGAATCGGATAAACTAGACGAGCTTATGTTAGTTTTTGGAATAGATAAACACATAAAATCTGACAACAAACAATATTGGAATAAGCAATTAAGTAGATGTTGGCGATTACTGGTAATAGAATCTTTACATCGCAATTTAGCGGAATTCCAAGGACCATTGATTATAGAAAAAGAGGAAATTTGTGATATGGTAATTGGTAGGGATGCAATTGACACTAGATACAGAATTGGTTCCTTAGCGGTAGTAAATACCAAGAAACTTAAACACAAAGCAACTAAACTAGAAAATATGGGGTTAAGACCTGTATTATTAATACTAAGAGATGATAATTTACCCCAGGCTATAACTGCTTGTAATTATAACGGTTGGACGACAATTATTGGTAAAGATGCCTACGAATATATTTACAAATTAAGTGGTTTTGATTTAAAAACTTGGTTACAAACAAGGCGGAATCTTTACAGACTATAGCCCAGTTATTCCTAAAATTTTTATTAATTTTTAAGTAACGTATTATTTAGGCTACTTAAAATATATTGTTATGCGTAAAATTCTAATATCAGCTTTAATTACAACTTGCCTATTTACCCAAACTGGACAAAAAACCAGGGCGGAAACTTGTACATGGCAATGTGGCCCGAAGCAAGTGCAGTTTGTCCCTGGACAAATGATTAATTTTGAAATTATTAATCTTACTGCTAGTATAGTGCGCCTAGAAAAAATTCAAGGTACCGATGCAGTGCCTATTTATCCTGGGCAAAAATTGGTATTTACGAGGGCAGGAGATACGGTAGAAAATTCATCGGTAGTTTTTTGGGATGTGACGGGACTGCCAATAATTGCTAAAATTTTGAAGCCAAATAATAAAACTTTGCGGATAGAATTGCGTGCAGGTGGGCGACCTCCGGGCGATCGCTCAGTATATATGCAAGATGATGGGCGCGTATCTATTTTTTAAATTTTTTAAATTATTTCTTTTAAATGATTTTTCCTGGCCATAAAAACCTATATAGTATTTAATTTTAAGGCTGCCTAGCTATTAAAATTTGCAATAATGAAAAAATAACTATGCTAGACAAAACCTTACATCAAAAAAACAATAATTCTCAGCGCTTGCCCCATCAAAGATGGCATATTTTCCCAGAAAAAATAGAATTAGCGCAACAATTAGCAGAAGCCGGAGAATTACCTTTAGTATTAGCACAAGTATTGATAAATCGAGGAATAGAAACAAAAACAGCCGAGGAAATATTTTTAAATCCAGATATTAATGAATTACCATCTGCCATCACAGAATTTCCCGACTTAGAAATTAGTTTAGAATTATTACAAAGTGCGATCGCCCAGGGAAAAAAAATAGCCATTTGTGGCGACTACGATGCCGACGGCATGACCAGTACTGCCTTACTATTAAGAAGTTTACGTAAATTAGGAGCAATAGTAGATTATGCCATACCTAGCCGAATGCAAGAAGGCTATGGTATTAATAATCGTATTGTGGAAGAATTTTATAGAGAAGGTGTAAAATTAATTTTAACCGTAGATAACGGCATTAGCGCTCATACCCCCGTTGCTAAAGCCAGAGAATTAGGTTTAGATATAATTATTACCGACCATCACGATATTCCTCCCACTTTACCCATAGCTAATGCTATTCTCAATCCGAAATTAATTCCAGAAAACTCACCCTATCGAGGTATAGCCGGAGTAGGAGTAGCCTATATTTTAGCTATATCCTTAGCAGAAAAACTCGGTCAATCTCAAGGATTAACTAACCCATTATTAGCATTATTTACACTAGGAACTATAGCAGATTTAGCGCCTTTAACGGGAGTTAATCGCCGTTTAGTAAAAAAAGGATTGCGGCTTTTACCAGAATCGGAAATATTAGGAATACAAGCTTTAATTAAAGTAGCTGGTATAGAAACTCAATCTAAGGCAAATCAGCAATTAACAATTTTAGAAAACCAGAGTAATTATCCATCTAAAAATACACCTAAAAATCAAAAATCTAAAACCTTAAAACCCGATGATATTGGTTTTAGTTTAGGTCCACGTATTAACGCTGTGGGTAGAATAGCAGATCCACAAATAGTGATTGAATTATTAACAACAGAAACAGCAGAAATAGCTTTAAAGCGGGCGTGGGAATGCGAAGAAATTAATCAAAAACGACAAAAGTTATGTGCAGATATTGAACAAGAGGCGATCGCCTGGATAGAAAACAGTCAAATTGACTTACAACAACAACGTATTTTAGTTATAGTCCAAAAAAATTGGCATCATGGAGTAATTGGTATTGTTGCTTCTCGTTTAGTGGAACGTTATGGAGTACCTGTTTTTATTGGTACCTATGAAGAAGAAAATCCAGATAATTTAGCAGCCACAACACCTCAGCTAAAAATTCGCGGGTCAGCCCGTAGTATTCCCGAATTTGATGTATTTGCAGCCCTCCAATTTTGTGATGATTTATTAACTAAATATGGTGGACATAAAGCCGCCGGCGGTTTTTCTTTACTAGCAGATAACCTCGAAAAATTTCAAAACCGCTTGAGTCAATTTGCCTGCCAATGTTTAGAAATACATCATTTAAAGCCGCTAATACAAATCGATGCCCGCAATGATTTTACTAATATTAACCTGGATTTATATCGAAAAATAGATTTAATCCACCCCTGCGGGATAGAAAACCCTCAGCCCATATTTTGGACACCTAATGTCCGTGTGCTGGAACAAAAAATAGTTGGTCAAAATCATATAAAATTCACTTTTGCTCAAGAAATTCAAGGAGAAAATATCCGATTTTATGGTATAGCTTGGCGCTGGGGAGAATATTATCCCTTGCCCACGCGAGTTGATATTGCCTATCACTTGCGAGATAATACTTGGAATGGTAAAACTACGATGGAACTAGAAGTAATAGGAGTTCGCCTTCCTAGTGGCGACAATCATATTTTACCTATGCAGAATACATCAGCAAAAGCCGAATTTTATTATCAAAACCGTAAATATATCTGTAGCCTCAGTCAAAATGGTGTACTCCCAGAATTGCGGATTAAAAACGATAGGGGAGAAGTGTTAGCAATTGAAAAAGGACAAAAAATAGGATTAAAAGGTAAAAGTAGAGAAGATGCTACACAAGTAGATGTAACTAAACCTCCTTATTTTAATTTAATTAAAGAGGCTGTTAGCGCATTGGAAACGGTGCAAAAACCCGAGGTAATTCCTGACCAGAATCAAATTATTATCGAAAAAGATAAACAGATAGATGCTTTAAATCAAGAAATTATCAAGCTAAATCAAAGCTTGTTAAAATTATTAGCTGAAAACCAAAAACACCAGACTCCGGAAACTCCCCAGTTAACTCCACCAGAACCAGATGATAATTTATTAGAAGTTTTACTGGGAGAAAAAAATCAAATTATTGTAGAAAAGGAACAAGAAAACCTGCTTTTAAGGCAAGAACTAGATGAACTAAAGCAGGAAATTTCTCGCCTAAATCATGTTGTTGAAACGATAGAAACAATAGAAAATAACCAAATACAAGCAGAGGATAATATTAGGGATAATATTAGGGATAATATTAGTAATGAAGTAGATTTAGAACCAGAGCGATCGCCGGAAAATTCTGTAAATATATCCCCTAATGAAAACCAAATACAATTACATGACAAAATTACGCAAAAATTAATCGCGGAAATAGGGGAAAATATCTGGTTAAATTTACAAGAATTTACCCAAAAAAATCTGGATTTAGCCTATAAACAATATAAGCTAATATCAGGAGATAAAAAATCAACTTCTAAACGGACAAATCCTAAAGTTAATTATGAGGAAATAGGATTAGCATTATGTTTAGCAGTGGAAAAAGAAATACTTGAGCCTTATTTCCATAATTTATCCCAATTTTTAGTAGATAATGACTCTGAGGAAATTGGCGGTATTGTTATCGCTAATAATAGCGAATATCGCTTAGATATGTTACCTACTTTAATCGCTAATGAATGGGAATCTTTTAAAGATGAGGCATTAACTCAAGAAAAGTTACCCTATCGAGATGACCTGTATGAAATGGTTTTAGTAGAATCAGCAATAACGGAAACAGATAAATATTTAATTCAAGATTTTTTACAACAATGGCAGCATCCTTTATCCTATTGGTTAGCACAAGGGAAAATAGCTGCTTCTACCCTAGATCAAATTGCTAAATTGCGCCGTTGTATTGTGGAAGAAAAGTATTTGTATGATTGGCAATTAGAAAAGTTACGAGTTTTGATATTTGGTAATAAAACTAAACCAGGAATTTTTTATCAGATTTATGGGAATAAATAGTTATTATATGTGATTGTGTTTTCGGCGGTGATTCCCCCGATTTTTTAAAAAGTCGGGGGAATTGGGGATGGATAGGATAACAGCAAAAATAGGGCACGAAATACGCACCCTAAAATAATTATTATTCTTGTTAGCGGAAATTATAAATCGCCGCCACGAGCAGCCAACAGGAAAATCACAATCGGGCCAGCCAACATAATTAGCGCCACAAAAGTTAACTGAAAGATAACTTCCCAGTTTAGACCTACTACAGAACTAGCTATATCAGTTAAAAAGCTCATGTTGTCCTCCCGAATAAATTAGCGTGAATGCTGTATTTTGTATTTATTGACCGCAGCATATTTTACATGGCGATCGCCTCTGTGTGTTAAGAAAGTTTACAAAATTAAATAAAATTACGTGAAGTTGCAAAAATTTGGGAATTATGGCCGAGATAACTCTAGTGGTATAATCACCGTGAAAGGCGATCGCCGATAGATCCCATCTAGGGACAGAAAAAAGCTATACAGAGGCAAAAAAATGGCCACTTGGCATTGTGTAAAAAATTGTGGGGCCTGTTGTCACCTAGACCCAGGCGATCGTCCTGATTTACAAGATTATTTAACTCCAGCAGAATTAGAATTATACATAAGTTTAATTGGGCTAGATGGCTGGTGTATAAATTTTGACCAGACTACTAGAGAATGCCGTATTTATCCCGATCGCCCGCGTTTTTGCCGTGTAGAAGCAGAAATATTTAGCGATATGTATGGCATTGAAGCTGAGGAATTGTCTGATTTTGCCATTGAATGCTGCCAGCAGCAAATAGAAGGAGTTTATGGAGATAAAAGCTTGGAAATGATTAGATTTAATCAAGAAATAGGTTTAATTTAGTTTATTTTAGAAAAAAGCGCAAAGTAACGCAAAGGTATTATTTCTCATAACTTTTTTTATTCATATCCCGTTGTTGCGCTTTAGCGCCTATAGAATAACGCAAAGGTATTATTTCTCATAACTTTTTTATTCATATCCCGTTGTTGCGCTTTAGCGC
>CAWUOF010000197.1:0-7653 GCA_963923765.1 uncultured bacterium
AACAGACATAAAACCAGAATTTTCCTTTGGTAAAAAAACTACAAATACTACCAAACAAACCAAAACAGAAACCGATCGCCAACTTACAAATCAACCACAACCTCCATCACCAGAAACAATCATTACATCATCCATAGCCGACTTACCACCACCAGTAGCAATTCAACCAGAAACCCTACTACCACCATCATTATTAAATAGTGTCAACAACATAGCACCAGAAGCAAACATAGCCATAACTCCTAAAGCTATGGCAAAAGCTGAATTGCCACCACCACCCCCCCTATTACCAACACAAAACCTAAATATATTACCTCTACCATCACTAGGGGCGATCGGTCTAAAACTACCCAATAACATCGCCTCTATAAATTCACTCAATAAAATTCAACCACCCAAATTAATCTCCATACCTCCAACATCAGAAATAGCCCAACAAACCAATCCCACCAGTTTAACTGCTCAATATATAGTAGAACCGCAACTTAACACCATCACTCCTCCACCATCACCAACAACAATAGGTAAAGCTAGTAGTATTCAAAATATTACTAAAAACAACCCAGTTAACGTTGCCAAATATATAGTAGAACCGCAAATAAATACAGCATCCACAGGCAACGAAAATTTACGGCCTCCTTCTCGGCCCATGATTGGTATGGGAGCGAGAACTTTAGGCACAGTAACAGCTAATTATCAACAAAATAACCCAACATCAGGAATTCAAATAGCCCAAGCCAATACTTCTACTACTGATATTCCTAAACCTATTTTGCCTACCTTACAACCCTCTGTTACTCCCACAGGAATTCCCTCAACTCCTCCCCCTGTCGTTCCTGTCAAAAATATTACTCCAGTAATACCAAATAGTGTATCAACTCCAACCACACAATTAACTGTACCAGACGAAACCACCCTCGAAGAAATTCGCGAATTGAAAAATAAATTAGATCAAGTAGAGAAAAAGAAACCAGAATTTGGTAAACAAAATCAAGGTTCTCCTGGTATTACCATAGTTAACCCAGCCGGATTTGGTGCTGATAAAAATACTGTTTATGCCACGAGTACCTATCAAAGTCGCACTCGATATAGTAATACTTCTGATGGTGCGATCGGCGTTGGTGTAGGCTTAGGTGATGCGCGTAAAGCTGTAGGGGTAGAAGTTGGTTATACAGTGGCTAGTTTTGGCGGTAGTCGCGACCCTGGAGCAGGAGGAGTAAACCTGAAAGTACACAAACAACTTGATAAAGATTTATCAGTAGCGGCAGGCTGGAATGGTGCTATTAATACCGGCGGTAAAAATGACTTTGAAAACTCTGTTTATGCTTCAGCTACTAAAATTATTCGCACTCAAGATGATATCAATAAACCTTTGAGCCGAGTAGCTATAACAGCAGGTATAGGTAACGGACGTTTCCGCTCAGAAAGTGATGTTGCTAAAGATAAAAATACAGTTAATCCTTTTGCTAGTGTTGCTGTACGAGTAGCGGAACCTGTTAGTTTAATTACGGAATGGACAGGGCAAGATTTAGCAGTAGGCGCTTCTATAGTCCCAATTAAAGGCAAAAATTATAGTGTCACAATTACCCCTGCGGTGCGAGATATTGCCGGGGCAGGAGATGGGCCGAGGTTTGTGGTAGGTGGTGGAGTTTCTTACAAGTTTTAAGTATTGAGAAAGGATTGAGATAGGAAGGATTTTTTATGTACAGGAAAAAATATATCAGTTGGGTAATTGGGTTATCTATTTTAGGTGCAGCGATCGCAGATTTACCAGCGATCGCCCAACCTCCTAACCAATCAGATATCACCGGAACTAATGTTTTTGATTCCTCAATGCCTAATTTGGGTATCAATTCTAAATTCGATCCAAAAATATTAGATACTGCCAAAAAATTATCTAAAGATTTAGAGGATGCCTACAAAGCTTGTCAAGCTTCCTCAACAGCTAAAGGTCCGCGTCGCTTTGCCAGAAGTCCTGCTGATGCCAATCAAGTTTGTGCAACTTCAGAATGTCAAAATCTAAATCGTTTAGTAGGGGAAGCCAGAACTTTTTTAAGTGGCTTAGATAAAACTCATGCTGATTTTATTAAGTTAAATCGTTTTTATCGAATTTGGTAGGACAAATCTTAACGCGATCGCCACTCAAGACTAGAAAAAATCTTAAAACTATGATGCACTATATACACAAATGGAATTTCTGTCGAATAAAAATTTTCACCGGGATAATTTTAGGAGGGCTAATTAGTACCCTTGCCACACCCGTTAAAGCCGCCGATATTTTCAGTAATAATGGCATTCAATTCGATGTTGATACAGTCATTGAATTTGAGTTTGTAGAATCTCATGGGGCTTATCAGTCAACTTTTGGAGTAATTAACTTAGATACAGGGGAAAAAACCCCCCTATTAGCCGAGGTTAAACCTTCTGATAATTACCAAGAAACTAATCGTCCTTCTACATATCGTAATCCCAACGACCCCCAAGCAGTACGAGACCCAAATGATTTTTTAGGTACTCCAGGTAATGCAGTATCCCAGCCTTTAGCAGAATTTGAATTTAAGGCTAATAATAGATATGTTTTTTATTTGGAATCTAGTTATAAAGGTAAACCGTCTGGGATAGTTTATTCCCAGGATAGTAAAAATCTTGGGAATAATCAGCAAGTTTTATTTGAAGGGGGATTACCTGGACTGACCAGCGGCGGTACTTTTCTGCGTTGGGACGATACAGGCTCAGTATTGGTTTTAACTAATAAAGAAGACCGAGATTACAATGATTTTATGGTCCGTGCTGGTGGCCATCTAGCCTGTCCCTATAAAAAAGATGCCACTACCCAGGAACGAGTACAACAAAGTAATTTTTTATCAAATCAACATATTAGCCAGAGTAAATCTCCCCAAAAGTCTTGTCGGCCACCTGTTTAATTGTATAATAAAAAACATTTAATTTGCTTGGTTAAATTTAAGGAACCTACAAAAATAATCTTGTATCTAAATACATGAGAAATTTAACTCAAGAAAGATTATGAGCAAATTAAATGTTTTTTATTATTTAATAAATGGGTGTTCCTAAAGTATGCGATGAATAAGCACAATTTTGATAGCAGGTTTCCAATCTTGCTTTACAAAAGTTATAAATAAATCTACAAAGATGCTTATCAGTCTTTGCTAAGTAATCTTAAAGTAGGGATACAAGCCAGTATCGGCTGATCCAGTAGAATTAGTGAAAATACTGAGATGGGGCTTATAAACCTTCAGTAGTAAAACTAATTTATAAATTGCTGGACCAGAAAGAAAACTTTGAAATTCTTTACAAATCGATTGACTGTGATAGTATCTGGATGGTTTTAGGTGGGTAAAAGTTCTCTGATGGACTTAAACCCTTGGTGGTGGAGGAGGAACAAAAAGTGCCAAATCGCATATCAGTGGGACATTCAAACGCTTGTTTACACAGAAATCAACCAGAACCACTTCGTATTGGAGTGATCGGGGTTGGTAATATGGGACAACATCATGCCCGAGTTCTCAGCTTGTTAAAAGATGTAGAACTAGTAGGTGTATCAGATATCAATGTCGAACGAGGTTTGAATACCGCTAGTAAGTACCGAGTACATTTTTTTGAAGATTATCAGGATATGCTCCCCCATATTGATGCAGCTTGTATTGCGGTTCCTACCCGTCTGCATCATCGTGTGGGGATGACCTGCCTACAAGCGGGAGTTCATGTTCTGATCGAAAAGCCGATCGCTGCTAATATTTCGGAGGCTGAATCTCTAGTAAATGCTGCTGCCGAATCTGGCTGTATTTTACAAGTTGGACACATTGAACGCTTTAACCCGGCTTTTCAGGAACTTAGTAAGGTTCTCAAAACCGAAGAGTTACTGGCTGTGGAAGCTCACCGGATGAGTCCTTATTCTCAAAGGGCTAATGATGTGTCTGTGGTTTTGGATCTGATGATCCATGATATTGATTTACTTTTAGAATTGGTAGCTGCGCCTGTAATTAAGCTGACGGCTAGTGGCAGTCGTTCTTGTACCAGAAGCGAACGCACCGATCGCCCTTATTTAGATTATGTCACTGCTACTCTTGGCTTTGCTAATGGCATTGTCGCTACCCTCACCTCTAGTAAGGTGACTCATCGTAAACTCCGATCAATTGTGGCTCATTGTAAAAATTCTTTGACAGAAGCAGATTTTCTCAACAACGAAATTTTGATTCACCGCCAAACTACCGGTAACTATATGACGGATTATGGCCAGGTACTTTATCGCCAAGATGGTTTGATTGAAAAAGTCTACACCAGCAATATTGAACCTCTCCATGCAGAGTTAGAACATTTTGTCAACTGTGTACGAGGAGGAAATCAACCTTCTGTAGGCGGAGAACAAGCTCTCAAAGCTCTACGTTTAGCTAGTTTAATTGAACAAATGGCTCTGGATGGCCAAGCATGGCAAGCCCCGCGAGATTTACACTGTATTAACCCTGTAACTGTGGCTGTTTAACCCAATTAGAGATTGGGGATTTTTGTGATTTAATCCCCAATCTATGTCGGAATATCCAAAATTTCTTGGATACGATCGCTTATTTTTTTACTAACCAGTTGGTTCCCTTCCGCATTGAGATGAATTTGATCTCGATATATTCTTTCCGGCTGGTTAGTTGCTTGAAAAATTGGCAGAAAATCTAGGTAAATAATTTTTTCGGTTTCGGCGAATTCTTTTAAACGATCGCGTGTTTGGATTTCATAATCTCGCGGGCCATTTTTACAGGTTTCCCGCAATAATGGTGTTAAAGCTAAAATAAATTTATGCTGTTTTTGTTTAACTATTTCTTGAATTTGATATATAGCTTTTAAGTTATTTGTAACTCGATCGCCTTCTTCGGAATTTTTTCCGGTTAATTCTGGTAAAAATGGTGCAGGTAAAATATATCTAGTAAATAATTCTACTAAAGCAAATGGTGGTTTGCGATTTGGATAGTTACGATCGCGCCCTACTGGTAAAGATGTCGGCCTTGGAGCAAATAAATCATCAGTATTAATTAGTAATACAATTATTTGCGCGTTAAAATCTCCAAATTTCTGTAAATAAGCTAATTCATTCCTTGGTCCCCAGGAATTAGCCGAGGCATTTAACACTTCTATTTCTTTATAAATTAAATATGATTTCTTGTTTAAATTTGGCAAAAGCTGATGTGCTATATGTTGGGAAATAGTCTGGTTTTGGTCTGTCCACCATCCCCCATTAGCAATAGAATCTCCTAATAATAATATTCGTAACATTCCATCTGGGCGATTTAACTGGCAAGTAGCACTTCGCATGGAATATTCATTAATTTCTATTTGATTTCTATAACGACGAATTTTCTGATTTGGTGCTAGTAAATAACCAATCTGGTCATCTGCAATATAAAGAAGAGGATTACCAAAACCAAATATAAATCTTAAAGCTATTTCTAATAAGAAGATTGCTAATGATAAAATTGCGATAATAATTAATGGGATGTTCACAAATTTATTTTAAAATAATCTAATAAAGATAGGGTAAAGCTAATTTTAGACGATCAACAATGGAAACAGGGACTTATTCACCAACTTTTTTGCATTTTACGATCGGCTGTGTCAGGTACAATATATAGGAAAAAAAATACATACCTAGCATGGTGGGTTTAACTGCTTTATCAGTAATCCCCTACCTTGCGGCGACTCACTGCCTTAACCTGTTGATAGGTGATAAATTTACCCGGGTGGTGTATATCGCTAATATATATTTTGCGGTAAATCAAAAATCCCCTCTGGCTCTAAGCTGTGGGAATGTCAATGCTTAGTCCGAATATTAAAGACGTGGACTTAAATTATATATTCAAAACCCGCAATCCAATTATTGGCGTGGTGCATTTACAGCCCTTGCCAACTTCTCCCCGTTGGGGAGGTAGCTTAAAAACAGTCATCGATCGCGCCGAACAAGAAGCCACAGCCCTAGCATCTGGTGGGGTAGACGGTATTATAGTTGAAAATTTTTTCGACGCGCCCTTTACTAAAGGTCAAGTTAACCCGGCAGTGGTAAGTGCGATGACTGTTATTGTCCAAAGGTTAATGAATTTGGTATCGTTGCCCATCGGACTTAATGTTTTACGCAATGATGCCCAAAGCAGCATGGCGATCGCTACCTGTGTTGGCGCTCAATTTATCCGTGTTAATGTCCTTACCGGAGTAATGGCGACAGACCAAGGTTTAATAGAGGGACAAGCTCACGAACTCCTGCGCTATCGCCGCGAGTTGGGTAGCGATGTCAAAATTTTTGCCGATGTTTTGGTAAAACACGCTCTCCCCTTGGGTTCCCCCAATCTTACTACCGCCATTCAAGAAACGATCGAACGGGGTTTAGCTGATGCTATCATCCTGTCTGGATGGTCTACTGGCGACCCCCCCAAATTAGAAGATTTGGAATTAGCTGCGGCTGTTGCTAACGAAACTCCTGTTTTTATTGGTAGTGGTGCTGATTGGGAAAATATTGCTACCCTAATTCAAGCTGCTGATGGCGCGATCGTCTCTAGTTCCCTAAAACGTCACGGACGCCCAGAGCAACCGATCGATCCTATTCGCGTTAGTCAATTTGTCGAAGCTGCCCGTAGTAGCCTAGCCACTAAATCCCAGTCAAAACCAGTTGCAATGGCTAAAATTCCTTCTTAACAGCACTAGCCTACAAAATTACTGCTGTTGCTTGCCCCATGCCTGCCTATTGGCAGGCTAAAATCTATATTAAAAAATATAATTAGGAAACAGAGAATAATTAATCAATAACCAAGAACAGCCAAAAATATTTCTTGTTATTATTAACTTAAATCTTTGTTCTCAAGTTTTAGCGGCTGATAAATTTTTCAGATTTTTGTTTGTTGGTGTAATTATCAATTTTGTGATCAACCAATATGGAGGTAATTAAACTGCCATGACTTACAAACTTCCCAATTTTTCTAGATCTTCTCTAGTTATTAATTTCCTTAAAATAGACTTGTTAATTTTAACAGTTATTGCGGCTATTTTTATACCCAATTACATTACTAATGCTCAAACCTCGGAAATTATTGCTCAACAAAGCGGACAAACAGGTAAAGCCATCACAACTACTTCGGGAGATTCAGAAAAACAATTAGCTAACCATCTCAAAAAAATTGGTGCTAAATATTATGGAGTTTGGTGGTGTCCTCATTGTTATGCTCAAAAACAACTCTTTGGCAAAGAAGCTTGGCGCAATATTAATGCTATAGAATGCGATCCGAGAGGTGTTAATCCTAAAACCCAGGTTTGTCGTGAAGCAAACATAGAAGGTTTTCCTACTTGGGAAATTAAAGGTAAATTATATGTGGGAACTCAATCTTTAGAAAGATTAGCTAACATAACTGGGTATCAAGGACCGCGTAATTTTCGTAACTAGCAAATCGATTGAGAAAAATTGAGTTGTAGTCAAATTTTTTCCTAATTTCTTAACCATGATTAATCGTAAACGATCTGTTCCCTGGCTTCATCGCTGGTCTCGTTATATCATTGCCGCGATCGCTGCTTTCGGTGTTCTGGAAACTATCTATTTAACTATTCTTAAACTATCAGGCAGTGCGGCTGCTTGTCCCACAGAAAGCTGCGATCGGGTACTCAATA
>CAWUOF010000198.1:0-7632 GCA_963923765.1 uncultured bacterium
CCCTTTCCCCCCTGCCCCATGCCCAAAAATAGAAAACCCTTTTCAGCATAATCAAGATAGCCTTAGCATTCTATGATCTAAAAGTATTAAGATCTAGACTCACAGGGACAAAATCGCATGGATACCAAAGCTTTTAAACGATCGCTCCAACAGTCAGAAAATTATCACCGCAAAGGATTTGGACATGAAGAAGAAGTCGCTAATGTAATGAAGTCTGCATATCAAAGCAGTTTAATTCAACAAATACGCGACAATAACTACACCCTCTCACGGGGTGACGTTACTATTAAGCTGGCAGAATCATTTGGTTTTTGCTGGGGAGTAGAAAGGGCTGTAGCGATCGCCTACGAAACTCGCCAACATTTTCCGACTGAGAGGATCTGGATAACTAACGAAATTATTCATAACCCCTCAGTTAATCAACATTTGCTAGATATGAAAGTAGAATTTATTCCCCAGAATAAAGACAATAAAGATTTTTCCATAGTTGATTGCGGTGATGTTGTAATTTTACCTGCCTTTGGTGCAACAGTACAGGAAATGAAAATCCTAAATGACAAAGGTTGTAAAATAGTTGATACTACCTGTCCTTGGGTTTCTAAAGTTTGGAATAGCGTCGAAAAACATAAAAAAGGCGATTACACTTCAATAATTCACGGCAAATACAATCACGAAGAAACTTTAGCCACCAGTTCCTTTGCGGGAAAATATATCATCATTTTAAATATGGCAGAAGCCGAATATGTTGTTAACTATATTCTAAATGGTGGTAACAAAGCAGAATTTCTCCAGAAATTTCCAAAAGCTTGTTCCGCAGGTTTCGATCCAGATACAGATTTAGAAAGAGTGGGAATTGCTAACCAAACCACAATGCTAAAAACCGAAACCGAGCAAATTGGTAAACTTTTTGAACATACCATGTTGAAAAAATACGGTCCTATAGAATTAAACCAGCATTTCCTAGCTTTTAACACCATCTGTGATGCTACCCAAGAAAGACAAGATGCTATGTTTAACCTAGTGGAAGAAAACTTAAATTTAATGGTGGTTATTGGTGGTTTTAATTCTTCTAATACTACCCATTTACAAGAAATAGCGATCGAGCGAAAAATACCTTCCTATCATATAGATTCTGCCGATCGCATTTTACCAGGTAACGCCATTGAACACAAACCATTACACCAGCAGTTACAAGTACAAAAAGACTGGCTACCAAATGGTAAAATAGTTGTGGGTATTACTTCCGGTGCTTCCACACCTGATAAAGTTGTTGAAGATGTAATCGAAAAGATTTTATCTATTAAGGTTGCAGTCTAAAAAAACAGCTAAATTACTTACAAACAGTCTATTATTGTCGGGGGATTTTATAAATTACCCCGACGAAGAAATACAACAAATCAGAGGGTAAACAGATGTCACCTTGGCCAAGTTTAGTAACTGTTCTAGCTTTGATACTTTATTTTATTGTCACTATCAATGTAGGCAGAGCCAGATTTAAATATAAAATACCTGCTCCGCAAATGTCAGGAGAACCTAACTTTGAGCGAGTTTTGCGAGTACAACAAAACACCTTAGAGCAAATCATTATATTTTTACCTGCTTTATGGTTATTTGCTCAGTTTGTTAATCCAATTTGGGCAGCAGGAATAGGTACAATTTGGATTATTGGACGTATTCTTTATGCCTGGGGATATTATCAAGCGGCGGAAAAAAGAGGGCCGGGATTTGGGATAGCTTCTTTGGCTACTATAGCTTTAATTTTAGGTTCCTTAATTGGCATAGTTTTGCCTTTGATAAAAAATCTCTAAGGTGATATTTTAGGGTCTTAGGTTTTATTAAATAAAATTCCAAGACCCTAAGATAAAAAGAAATAAATAGGGAAAAATTGGCAGAAAAGTAGATTAATTGCCTAGATATTTTGCTGATAAACTTTTATTTGTTCCTGAAGATAAATAGCCCATTGAGCAGCTAAAGAAACTTCAGTAAAAGGAACCCGCAAAGTGCGATCGGTATTGCAAAAAACAAACTCTAGGAAAATGTTTTTACCTTGGCTGGGGGGTGTTTCTAAATTAATTTTTTCATCGTTAACTAACAGATGTAGCGATCGCACTTCCTGAAGAGAAAAAGTTTTTAAATTAATCGGGCCTTTAGGGGTTGGTTTTCCCCAAGTTAAATTACTACCATTTTGGCCGAGTACCGCATAAATATCATATTTAGACTTGGTAAAATCTTGTGCCCAAATTCGATAAGCCTCTACCTTATGATATTCCTTCCATCCTGCCCAAGCCAACCAAATAAAAACCCCTAATAGGGGCAACCAAAGTAAACCTCTTTCCATTACATATCTCCAAAAATTAAACTTAAACACAATTTTTGTACAAAAATCATTTATTTTTTACTTCTTTCCCCTATTACCTCTTCTTTATTCCACCATATTTAATATATCTATTATTTATTGTTTAAATCTTAAATTGTAACTATATTGCAATATTAACCACAAAAACATCAAGTTTGAGTTATCGTAAAAATAGTGGCCAAAACTCCGGATAATACTTATGAAAAAATTTTTCTGGTTTTGCTTATTTTTTCTTGGGCTGTTTTGGGCTTTGTCTAATTTTCAAGGACTAGCTGCAAAAGGCAATTTTGAAACAATAGTGCTAGACTTTCGGGACAATATCCCAGCCGCACAGATACAAGCGGCTGTAGCAGAAATTTCTACTAAATATCATATTGAACCTCATCCTAATAGTAAATTTTCTGCCTCCGATCATGTATATATCATTAAAGGCGATCGAACGGTATTAAATCAGATCAAAAAATCGGAATTGGCAAAATATACCGAATTAATTGAACCAAATTATATCTATGGTTTGCCAGAACCGATCAAGGGTGGATATCAAGCTAATGTAGCAGTACCCGATCGTTCATTAAAAAATAATAGCACTCCTAACTTTACTGGCGGGCCTAATGATCCTTTATACAGCAAACAGTGGAATTTACACAACATAAACATTCAAGCAGCTTGGAAAGAAACCAAAGGTAACGGTGTTACCGTTGCCATAATAGATACCGGAGTAACTCAAGTTCCCGACTTAAAAGACACGAAATTTGTCGCGGGTTATGATTTCGTTAACGATCGAGTAGAAGCCACCGATGATAATGGACATGGTACCCACGTCGCCGGAACAATAGCCCAATCAACTAACAATAACTACGGGGTAGCAGGTATCGCCTACGAAGCGAAAATCATGCCACTAAAAGTATTAAGTGAAACTGGCGGGGGTACAATTTCCGACATAGCCGAAGCCATTAAATTTGCTGCCGATAATGGTGCAGATATTATTAACATGAGTCTCGGCGGACCCGGAGAAAGTAAACTCCTAGAAGAAGCCATTAATTATGCTCACCAAAAAGGAGTATTAATTATCGCTGCTGCTGGTAATTCTAACCAAAATTCCGCAGGTTATCCCGCACGTTATCGTCGTGTGCTGGGTGTTTCTGCCCTAGATGCTTCTGGTAGTAAAGCATTTTATTCTAACTTTGGTGCAGGTGTAGATATTTCTGCCCCTGGTGGTGATACTAGACAAGGAGAAACAGGAGGAATTCTGCAAAATACCATCGATAGTGACAATGATGGTAAAGCCATTTTTGCCGCTTATCAAGGTACAAGCATGGCATCACCCCATGTAGCAGGTGTTGCCGCTATGATAAAAGCATTAGGAGTAAAAAATCCTGATGAAATCATGGCTATTCTTAAACAATCATCTCGCGCTGTAGAAGAAGATCCTTTTAATCATTATGGGGCCGGTCAATTAAATGCTGGTGATGCGGTACAATTAGCTTTACGCGGTAAAATTACCTTTAATGACTTTTTCCGGTGGTTAAGGGATAATGGTTATCTTAATCCTGGTTTTTGGATAGATGGCGGTGCTATTGCTTTATTACCGAAAATTTTAATGGTAATAGGTTCTTATCTATTAGCTTGGTTTCTGAAAAATTATTTACCTTTTACCTGGGGTTGGTCACTAACTACGGGTTTAATTGTTGGTAGTAGTGGATTTTTCCCGCTACGGGCTGTTTATATTTTTGATTTACCACAATGGCCTTTACGATTAATGAGTAGTTCTATTCCAGAATTAGGCAATATTATACAAGGTACTCATGCACTAAATCCAATGTTTGCTAGTGTAATGATTCCTTTTATTTTGATTGCTTTGTTTTTGGGTCATCGCGATTGGAAATGGTTCGCGATCGGCTCTGCTATTGGTGTGGCTAGTTGTTTAATTGTTAGTGCTATTATATCTCCGGCTTTAGTTTGGTTTGGTAGTGATATAATTGCCCGAATTTTCTTGTTAGTTAATGCTGGGCTTTGTTTGGGTTTAGCTAAATTAGCTAGTAAAGGAGAAAATCAAATAGCATGATTAAACTTGTAGGTAGAATCGATCGACAAAATATCGGCCCTGCTACCTGGGCATTAATAACAGATAATGGCGATATTTACGAATTACATAAACCTCCCCAAGACTTACGCCAATTAGGTTTACAAGTTGTCATTCAAGGTCAAATTCGGGAAGATGTAATGAGTTTAGCTATGATTGGTCCGATTTTGGAAGTAACAAATTTTGAAATAGTTAATGTGCCATAAATTATCTAATTTAGGCATAAAAAACTAATAGAAACCCGGTCAAAAATGCTAATTTTTGATAATTTCTGCAAAAAACCGGGTTTCTTCCTCAGACTTCTACCAGCCATGCCAGCCTTCAGCAGCTAACTACTAAGGAACTTTATATTTATTGGAAAAATCTTTATATTAGAAATTGAAAAAAATTTTAAAAGGCTGTCATACTTACTCTAGTAAAAGCCGGTTTTACAGCTTGTCTTAAGCCGTTTGTCATATCTGAGAATATTTGCAAATTAAAAGTGAAATATAAAATTTAATTATAGGAGTATGGGGAAACTGTGACCCAAGAATTTCATATATCTGTTACCCCAGTTGGTCAAGATGAATATTTGGTGCGAACAGAAAGAGTAGCGCCAGGGGTACCCCTAGCGGAAGAAAAAATATATTGGCCGGTAGATGATTGGTTAAAAGCAGCGCGTCACCTCATGGATGACCCTTTATTGGGATTGTTGCGAGTTAATAATGGTGATAATAGCAAACAATCGTTAAAAAATTCAACGGGTAATATTTTGCAGGAAATAAGCGCCAATGCAAAAACTGAAGAATTAGATATAGAAATAGAGAAAATTTCTGGTTTAGAAACAGAAGAAAAAGTCAATAATTCCAGTCGATCGCCTAATTTAAATTTAATAGCTTTGGGCGAAGAATTATATAGCGCTCTTTTTTCTAAAAGTATGCGGGATAGTTGGATGATAGCCCAAGGTATTGCCCAGCATCGCGGCGATGGCTTGCGGTTACGTTTGGGACTGAAAGGAAACCGCTTACCTTTGTTGCCTTGGGAAGTATTACACGCAGACGATCGCCCTTTAGCTACCGGTGCCGATGTTTTATTTTCTCGCTATCAGCCTGGAACTACTTTAATTGCCCCACCCTTAATGCGATCGATGCAAAAAGACACTATAGATGATGCCGCCCAGGAATATAATTTACGCATTTTAATGATTTTAGCCGCCCCTAACGATCGCGATAGTTTAGCCTTAGAAAAAGAAGCAAATCATCTTCAAGAAGAATTACAAAATCGCTCAACAAATAGATTAACAAAAATTCAACTTAATATTTTAACTCAGCCCGATCGCGAAGAACTTACCCGCGCTTTAGAACAAGGTAATTATCAAGTTTTTCACTATGCAGGCCACAGTAATTTAGGAGCAGCCGGAGGCGAGTTATATCTTGTTAGTCGTCGCACTGGTTTAAGTGAAACTTTAAGCGGTCACGATTTAGCAGGCTTATTAGCTAATAACGGTATTAAATTAGCGGTTTTTAATTCCTGTCGCGGCGCACATACTGTTAACTCTCCTCCCAATGATGACGGTAGAGAACGTAATTTAGCCCAAGCTTTAGTTAAACGCGATATTCCAGCCGTTTTAGCAATGGCAGAACGTATCCCTGATGATGTTGCCCTAACTTTAACTAGGTTATTTTATCGGAATCTTAATCAAGGTTATCCGGTGGATTTAAGCCTAAGTCGAGCTAGGCAAGGGTTAATTTCTGCCTACGGTTCGCATCAGCTTTATTGGGCTTTACCTATTCTTTATTTACATCCAGAATTTGATGGTTATCTCACAGATAAGCATGATGATAAAGTAACTCCTACTATGCCGCCGATCGAATTACCAATAGAATCTGATAATTGGTTGCCAGGAATTCCCCATCGGTCAAATTTAGGAAAAAATCAACCTGGGTTTTTACATGATGATAATTTATTAGATGAAATAGATGATTATGATGTTGATCATTTAGTAGATGATTTAGAATATGAAGATGATTTTTTAGATGATGAAGAATCAGCCTCAGCTTTAGTATCAGAAATATTACGGCAAGTAGCTAATGATTCTGTCATTTCTCAATCTAATTTTACAGATAAAAAAGAAACTCCCGCAGAAATCAAACAGAATAATCAGAAAAACTTAGATACTGCAATTCCCACAACACCAGATAATCAAACAGATAAAAATAATAGTAATATCACGGATAATCCTACTCAAGATACTGGAGAAAAGCCGGAAAATATAGGAGAAAATATTACCAGTAAAATAGATACAAAAATTAATAAAAAGATTCCTATTCTTTGGCCGATATTGGCGGTGATCGGTGTTACCAGTGCAGGGTTATTAGGTACTTGGATCTTTGGCGATCGCTTTTCTACCCCCAAGGAAGTTTTACCAAGTACATATCCTCAAGTTTCTCAACCATTAAATTCTAAACCAAATCTAAAAACTGCTGATAATAAAACTTTAAATACTATTGCCATAGACGCTTTTAATCGCGGTGATATGTTGGCAGGTCAAAAAGTAATCGAAGAGTTATTAAACCCTAAACGCAATGCCATTAAATATGCTAAGGATTCTTTAGCAACTTTACCCACCCAAAAAGATACCGCAGCTATTACTTTTTTACGTGGTAGATTAGCTTGGCAGTCTGTTCAAGCTGGCGATCGCAATTTTAGTATTGATGATGCTAGACGTTATTGGGAAACTGCGGTAAAAAATAATCCGAAAGTCGCCCTTTATCATAATGCTTTGGGTTTTGCTTATTACGCCGAAGGTAATTTAAATCTAGCTAATAAATCTTGGTTTCAAGCCCTGTATTTGCATGATGAACAATCATCAGTAAATAATCAAAATTCTGTATCTAATTATGATGATTTAACTTCCTATGCTGGCTTGGCTTTAGGTTTAATGAAAACTGCTAAAAACCAACCCCCAGATAAACAAGCAAGTTTGATTAGTGAAGCAA
The DNA here is from genome assembly GCA_963923765.1 of uncultured bacterium. Taxonomy (GTDB): domain Bacteria; phylum Cyanobacteriota; class Cyanobacteriia; order Cyanobacteriales; family CAWUOF01; genus CAWUOF01. The sequence goes on from CAWUOF010000198.1 coordinate 7,418, forward strand.
TTAAATTACGGGATAAAGTGTTAAGAGATGACCCGAAAAACTTTCAAACTGATGAACTTCGTAATAATTGGATGTGGATGGAAACTACTATTAAAGATTGGCGATCACTGTTGAAATTACAAGTTAAAAAATAAATTAGTAAAACATGATAAGATAGTGAGTGTAGCATTATCCTGGTAGGGTGCGTCAGACCAAAATTTTAACGCAAGATAACT
>CAWUOF010000199.1:0-7597 GCA_963923765.1 uncultured bacterium
TGGGCTCGGAGATGTGTATAAGAGACAGACCTGATTTAGCGCGCGATCGCATTTCTGGTAATATTTTTTCTACTAAAACCCATTTTACGCTTATTTTTATCCCTCCAACAACCGTTAATAATGTGATTATAATATCGATTTCAATACATCAAAATCCACAAAAACCGATCTCCGAAAGCAGGCAATTTTTATGGTTTAATTCAATTACCTAGATTCAAGACATCTTCATAAATTTGTGGCATTGTTACTGTTAGCCCTACTGATTCTAAGATTAAATCATTTTCTTTTTCTAATATTTGTACTGTCCAGTTTCCTGGTGTATCTTGACGATAGACTTCTACTTGCATTTGATTTTGGGAGACTAAAACATATTCTTTTAAGGTTTCTAAGGTTTGGTAATGAATTAATTTTTCTCTTCGATCGATACTTTCGGTACTTTCTGATAGCACTTCAATAATTAGGTTAGGTTGGGTTTTAAAGTAGCGGTGATTGTCTTGGGGGTTACAAGTTACTAATAAGTCAGGATAATAAAAAATATCGTCTTGAATTTTTACTTTCATATCTGACATAAACACCCGACAAGAACTACCGCGCAGATGAGGACGTAATAAGGCATGAAGATTACCAGCAATGAGATTGTGTTCTTCACTGGCACCAGCCATAGCAAACACATAACCGCCTATGTATTCATGGCGAATGGGGCTGTTGGTTTCAGCGTGGAGATAGTCTTCTACGGTTAAGATGGGTAAGGGCGATCGCATTTTTTGATTCTCCTACTTTTTTCTATTTATACTTTAATTTAGTTTGATTTTAGTTGGTTATTATCAAGCATTAGGTAAAGGTAATACATCTTCATAAATATCTGCCATTGTTAAAGTTAATCCTACGGATTTTAAATTTATTTCATCACCATTTTCTAATATTTCTGCATACCAATTACCATCATTATTTTTTCGATATATTTCTAGTTTTATTTCATCTTGAGACACAAGTACATATTCTTGTAAACTGGTTAAAGTTTGATAATTTAGGCGTTTTTCTCTTTTGTCTAAATTGGCGGTAGAAGGTGAGAGAACTTCTAGGATTAAACAGGGACTGTTTTTATAATATTTTTCTGTATCTTGGCGATCGCACGTTACCATTACATCAGGATAGTAAAAAATATCGGCTTTAGCATCTATTTCTATTTTTACTTTCATATCCGAAATAAAAGTTTTACAATTAGTACCGCGTAGATGCAGCTTTAGTAAACTGGCGATATTAAGGGCAATACGATTATGTTCTTCACTACCGCCAGACATAGCAAAGATTTGGCCGCCGAGATATTCGTGGCGAATTTGGCTATTTTCTTCAAATTTTAGATATTCTGCAATGCTGATGTGATTATAGGCTAGTTGCATAATATTTGATGTTTTCTAGGTTAATGATTATTTGATATTATAGCTAAAATTTTGGCGATCGACTATCGACTATGATATTTTTGTATTTGTTATAATCAACAACATAAAACATAATAGGGGTATTATGACTATTTTACAAGCTAATAATATTACTAAAAACTTCCCTGGGGTTGTAGCAAATGATAATGTAAATTTTAGCCTAGAAAAAGCAGAAATTCATGTTTTGTTAGGGGAAAATGGGGCTGGTAAAACTACTTTAATGAATATTCTCTATGGTTTAGAAATGCCAGATAGGGGAGAAATTATAGTTAATGGGGAGCAGGTTATTTTTAATAGTCCTAATGATGCTATTTGTCGGGGAATTGGCATGGTACATCAGCATTTTATGTTAGTGCCAGTTTTTACTGTGACGGAAAATATTATATTAGGGGTGGAAGAAACCAAGAAAAAATTTAAGTGGTGGGGAAATTGGGGAATTTTAGATAGGAAAAACCCGGAGAAAAAAATTATTGAGTTAGGGGAAAGTTTAAGTTTAAATATTAATCCTAATTCTTTAGTAGGGGAGTTATCGGTAGGTATTCAACAAAAGGTAGAAATTATTAAAGCTTTGTATCGGGGGGCACAGGTACTTATTTTAGATGAACCAACGGCGGTTTTAACTCCCCAGGAGGTGAAGGAATTGTTTGGGGTGATGAGAAATTTAACTCGGCAGGGTATGGGGGTTATTTTAATTACCCATAAGCTTAAGGAGGTGATGGAAATAGCCGATCGAATTTCTGTCATGCGTCAAGGTAAAATAATAGTAACTTGCACTCCTGAAGAAACTAATGAGGAAATGCTGGCAGAAATGATGGTGGGGAGAAAGGTAATTTTACAAGTAGATAAAACTCCGGCTATTTTGGGGGATAAAGTTTTACAGGTAGATAATTTATATGTAAAAAACGATCGCCATAATTTAGTGGTAAATCAAGTAAATTTTACTGTCCATTCGGGGGAAATTTTTGGTATTGCTGGAGTAGATGGTAATGGTCAACAAGAATTGATAGAAGCTATTATGGGGTTACGTGGTGTTAAGGGGGGAAATATTAGGATTTTAGGGAAAAATACGACTAATAAAACTACTCGTGAAATTAGAGAAGCTGGGGTTGTATATGTGCCTGAAGATCGGGAAAAATATGGTGTGGTAGGGGAGTATTCTGTGCAAGATAATTTGATTTTATCTAGTTATTATCAGCCGCCTTTTGCTGAGGGTATTGTTTTGCAGTCAGGGGCGATCGCTGCCAATGGTAAAAAACTTGTACAAGAGTTTGATGTGCGTCCCCCAGATATTAATTATGCTGTTGGTGCGCTGTCTGGAGGTAATAAGCAGAAAGTAATTATTGCTCGCGAATTGTCTGGTAATGGTAAGCTTTTAATTGCTTGTCAACCCACAAGAGGAGTGGATGTGGGGTCAATTGAGTTTATTCATAAACGTATAGTTGCTGCTAGAGATGCGGGTATGGGTATAGTTTTAATTTCTGCGGAATTAGATGAAATTTTGGCTTTATGCGATCGAGTCGCGGTGATGTTTAAGGGTAATTTTCTTAAGATTTTGTCTATTAATAAAGTTAATCGAGAAAAATTAGGTTTATTAATGGGGGGTGTTAGTTTAGAGTAAATTAAATACAGTAGGGAATAGGAGAGAGCACAGTCTATTCTCTGCTATATTTACTAAACTTTACTTCTGCCGCAATTGTATGTTAAACTGAAATTAAATTTTTGGGGTATATTAGACGCAATAAGGAGATAATCAGGATTTTGATTAAAACATCTTTATTTGCGGAATAGATGGTATTGAAGTAGAGATTCCTTAGCAATATAATCTAATCCAATGGATTCTAATAACTCTGCCCATTCTTTAGTTATAGATAGATTCTGGGGATTATTTATTTGCAGTTGGGTAAGTGTTGTTAAGGTATCGTACCATAAACCATATTTGGAATAGATTCGTACTTTTTCCATTGGTTGTTTAGCGGATGCTATTTGTTGTATAAATGCTGGTGTAAGTGGTACTTTTTTTATTGCACCTCGCACAAATATATCATCGGTGCGATTATTTGGGTTACAGATATAGGCAAAATGCCAGCGATAGGTTTTACCTATGGATAAAGGTGGAAAATTATCTGGTATTTTAATGCCGATAATGCTGGAGGAGTTACTTAGGGAAAAAGTCGTTTTGTAAATAACAGTTTCTTCATTATTATCCATGAGGATAAATTCTAGGGAAATAGGGGAATTACTACTATTGTTAATAGAGGGAACGTAAAACCAGAAGGTAGGACGATCGGAAATAGTGAACCCCATATTTGTATCAGGAATTAAAGCAGTTAAAGGATTATGTGTGGAGGAACATAAATTGCGACTGCCCGAACCTTGTCGATCGCCCGGTGCCCCATTGTCGGGTGGTTGAAAAGTTTCGGCAAGTTGCCAATGAGTGGGAATTTTAGCAACTATTTGGGGCATAATAACAGCCATGCTGGTTGGAATCACAATCATTAGAAATGTAGTTTTTTTACCTACTAATTTACTGGTGAGGTGAGTAATCATGGTTTTTTCTCGCGCAATTTATATTTACTTATCGCGAACTTGAGAAAAAATTACGCAAAAATAAAAATAATTTCCGATGATTACTAATAAAGGAGGTAATAAAGGTACCCACCAACCTTGAATAAATAAAATAAAACAGGTTAAGAATAAAATTATGTTAGCACAGATAATGGCTATGGTTAGGCGTTTTTTGTGATGTATATTGGCGGCGATCGTACCCCCAATTAGCGACCAAATACTTATCCATAAAATATCACTCCATTGATCCCATACCCGTAACAGAGGACGATCATCTAATATGGCACTAATAATTTGACTAACCATCTGTGCTTGTACCATGACACCGGATATTTTCTTAACAGGCCATTCTTTGGTGCTATAGGGGGTAAAAAATTCATTGGGGATGCTATTGGCAGTAACGCCAATAATAATAATTTTATCTGTAATCCAATTTGGATCGAATTGATCGTTAAGAATATCTGTAAAAGTAACTTCCTGGGCAATATTTTGATTAGAACGATAATTAAGGAGGATTTGAAATCCCCGAGAGTCGATATTATGATATCCTCCTTGATTAGGTTCTAATCGGTTAAATATAGTATTGCCCCATTGGATGGAATTATTAAGGAGTTTTTTGAGTTTGATACCCCTATGTTCTAAATATAAATTCGCAAGGCGAATACTGAGGGAGTATTCCGTGTCGCATTTATATTCTTTTTTGACATTCATAAATAATAAATGTCGTCGCAGTATTCCATCTGGATCTACTACTAAGTCATCAAAACCCAAGTTTTCTTTTGGTAAATAAGGTAGGGGTGAAATTTCTGAGTTATTATTATCTTTTACTTTACATATAGCTACTATATTAGACGTTGTTTGTAATTGTTGTTTTAATTTTTCATTGCCGGGATAAACTGGTAAATTTCGATAGATAGTAAAGCCAATAACTCGCGGTTTATGTTGTTGGATTTTTTCTAATAATCGGGTGATATTTAAGTCATCAATAGGCCAGGTTCCAATGTTGTTAATATCTGTTTCAGTAAGTTTAACTACTAGCAAACGTGGATCTGGTGCTTCGACGGGTCGCAGTTGCATTAATTGGTCAAATGCTTTTAATTCTAAGGGTTGTAAAATTCCTAATTGGCGAATAATTATGACTAAAATTGCGATGGCGATGCTAACTCCCCAAGTGGGATAATTAGGTTTAGAATTAGCTAAACTTGTTGGATTTTTAATAAAATTCAGAAAATTTTTGCTTTCCCATTTCATTGGTAATATTGCTGGATTTTGATAAGTTACAGGCAACCAACTAGCACAGGGAAATTTATCTTCTAAAGCGTGCAATCTTTCTCTAGCTTCTCGTACAGCTAAATAAAAAGATTCTCCGCGCGAAAAGGCATTAATAAAGTATTTTAAAAATTGTTGTGCTATTAAATCTGGTACAGCTTCCCGCATTACTATCATTAATGGAATTTGCAAATCTACTAATTTATTTGCTAATCCTAACCCATCACAGGAGTTAAAAATTGCTAATTGTAATCCTCGTTCTATTGCTTTTTTTAAAGCTGGTTTTAGTTGTTCTATAGTAATTTTATCCTGGGGATTGATATACATTAAGCCTGTGGCTTCCGAGTCGTTGCTTTCGCTATGCCCAGCAAAAAATAGGATATCCCAGCCGTTTTTATCCCATAAATATTCATTTATTTCTTGTCGCAATGGTTCGACTAAAAAAACTATTTCTGCATTGGGTAAAGTAGAAAGTAACTGTTTATCTGCGGCAATATCAATACCTTTACTATTACCTAAAATTGCTAAAATTCTAATTTTTTTTCGCAAATTAGGATAAAATTCTTTGCGTTTATATTCCATGTCGCTTAATGCTATTTCTGCCTTGGGATAATCTTGAAAAAAATTCCATAGTTCCCAAGGGAGACGCCGCACCATCATGTCATCAGATTCTATAATAATTTGTATTTCTTCTGCTGGTGACATTAAAGAGCGTATTTGCCGATCGATATTTAAAAATTCGTAGGAATTTAGCCAATTATTAATACTGGTAATATATTGATTACAAATCCCACTAAATTCTACTATAGAAAAATTGGTAATTTCATCATTAATAATTTCTAGGCGGGGATGTAAACCGAAGCTAGAATAAATACCTTTATAAACTAGCTGCCAGCGTCGATAAATATCGATTAAATTTGGTGCAGGAGGCAAACTGCCTGTAAATTTTACTGGGCGAGAATTATTTGCCTCCCACAGCATGGCGGTAATGGCGGGAAAGCCCGTTTTTAACTTTCCATTGCCGAGATTAATAATAACTAATTTACTCAAGGTAATACCTTTATTTAAATTACAAAATCTTCGGTGATGATATTATTGTATTGAGAAACTTGCAGACGAAAACTTTCTCCTGGTTTACCGCGAAAACGTGGTAGTTGTATGTAGTTATCTAGGAAACGCGATCGCACTTCTTGAATTATTTCTCCTGTTGTTGATAGTAAAATTAAGTTAATATCAGGCGATAAATACATTTCGCCATTGCTGGGATGTAATTGTATTCTGACTGTTAAATGTTTATTATCTGGTGTTATTCCCACTAATAAGGCTAGTTTTTCTTTGCCTAACTGCATACCTAAATCGAGAATTTTTGCTCTTTGCACTACATTATCTAAGAGATAATTTCCACTGCGCCAACAAAAAGCAGTATTATTATTTTCTTTATAAAAAACTGATTCTACTGTTTTCCAATTTTCCTCAAAAATTCCTAATAACCATTTGCCAAGCTGTATGGGTTGTTTTGGGCGCAATGTATGTAAATGGCCTAGTAAATTTTCTATGGGTTGTAAATGATTTAAAGATAATTCCTCATTATTTACTGTTGTAGTAAAGCCCCATATTATGGCTTCTTTTAAAGATTTTTTGATTTCTATTATTACATAGCCAATACGATCGATCCAAACTTCCGGGGGAATTACACAAGTTTGTTGATTTTCTGCGATCGGACGACATTCTAAACGGCCTAAATCTGTTATTTCTAAATCAGCCACATCACTACAATAGCGAATAATAGGGTTCCAACTATCGCTGGCTGCTAAATTGGTTTTCACCCCCATTATTTCTAAATAGTCTTTCATTAATAGTACCGCCAGGGTATTAAAATATACTTGCTGGGCTTTCTCACGAGTTAATTGTGCCCGACCAAATTCATTGGCTTGACGGCGGGCTGCCCCTGAAATCAAAATAGGTAAAGAAAAGCTTTCTATGTTGTTGTTTATCATAAGCGATCGCCTATATTTTTTGTACACCTTTTTATAGATATCCGTGATCTTCGCCAAATTTACGCAAACGAGGACGACATTGGCGTTCATAAAATGTACTTAAGGTAGATATATTTAAGCCAAATTCCCTAGAAAGTTCTTGCCAGCTAGTTTCTGGCGGTAGACGACGTAAAATTAACAACTGGCAAGTTATGTCTTGTCGTCCCCTAATGTGGATTTTACTTAGTTCTCCAGTTGGATCAGTTTTTGCCCACTGTTTAATTGTGTTTAGCATGGGAGGAACATCTTGAGGTGCAATAAAATTATCTAAAAAATCTAGGTTTTCAT
>CAWUOF010000200.1:0-7585 GCA_963923765.1 uncultured bacterium
GAGTATCGTCGGCAGCGTCAGATGTGTATAAGAGACAGGATAATAGTATGGACAAAAGGGTAAATATGCATATCTGGGTACATTTTTATTATGTCAAAAAGAATATGCGCCACCAAATTTTTACAAATATGAGATGCACCTATAAATGTTACGAAATTTTACATTAGATATCTTGCGAAAAAAAGAAAAAAGGTTATTGTAAATGTAAGAGAAAAAGCACAGCAGATACTTAGCTAAACTATGTTTTTGTTTCTTATGATAAATTTATCTATTGGATTTTTTTAATAGATTTATTCTATCGTTAGAGATATTTTTATCATGGCTCTTATTTCGGAGTCTTTTGGGTTAATTTTATCATTTTGTAGTTATCATAAGGTTTGTTCTGCTTTTGGCCACTGTTGAAAGTATTATAAAAGGAATAAGAATATGAATAGTCTGTTTTCGTCTTTTCGTCATTTTCAAGTATTAGATGCTAATGATATAAGTTGGATGGAGTCAGTAGCTCAAACAAAAACTTATAAACCTGGTCAAGTTTTAATTGAACCTGGTAAATTTTCAGATTATATTTATATTTGTGCTAATGGCTCTCTCAAGGTAAGTGCTATACAGCCAGATGGCAGCCAACAACAATTAATGGAATTAATGGCGGGGGAGTTAGCGGGAGAAACTTTTTTAATAGACGATCGCGAAAATACCAATAGTGTGATAGTAAATGAACCCGCAGAGTTACTGGTAATACCAAAAGAAAAAATTACCCAGCGTTTACAAGTAAATGAAAACTTCGCAGCTAGTTTTTATCATTTATTATCTATTACTTTATCGGAACGTTTACGGAAATTAACTAAATTGATGGCTACGCAAAATATCAAAGAAGGGGAACCTTTGCGAAAAGCCTTGGTGGTATTTGCTATTTTAAATGATAGTGATGTGGCTTGGATGGTAGGAAATGGAGTAGCCCAAAAAGCTGCACCTGGTACAGCTTTAATTACTCAAAATGAAGAAGTACCGGCAATTTATTTATTGTTAGATGGTACTTTAGGAATTTATATTAATATTGGTGGCAATGGATCGGTACAAGAGAAAGAAGTAGCCCAGCGTGTAAAAGGAGAAATTCTTGGAGAAATGTCCTTTGTGGATGGTGGTAATGCGTCTGCAACGGTAAGGGCATTAGAAAATACATGGATTTTAGGAATATCGCAACAAAAGTTAATTACTAAGTTTAAAGAAGATCGAAAATTTGCTAGTCGTTTTTATCGTTCGATCGCCTTAATTTTATCGAATCGTTGTTTAGATTTGCTGGTGAGAGGTAGTAATGTAAATTTAAATACATCTTCAGATGAAATGTTATCAGATGATCTTGAAATTGAAGATGAACTGGATTTAGATGTACTAGAAGGCACAGCGATCGCAGGGCGACGTTTTGACTGGATTATTAATCATCTTCGTCGTTAAATATAACTGATAATTTAGTTTGCAGCAAAAATCTAAAAATTGTCTAAATATTAGATATTTTATCCTGCAAACTAATTACAATTTAAACGTATGATATAGAAATTGAATGCAACTATGGTTTTTAATCGCGATAAGAAAAAAGAAAGTCTGTTTCGACAAGAGTCTTTAGAACGTTTATCTTCCCCAGAACGTTTAGATACTTTAATGCACGTTATCAGCCCTAAAGATTGGGTGGCGTTGATAGTTTTTGGTAGCTTAATAGTGGGAGGAACAATTTGGAGTATTGTGGCTAAAATTCCGATTACAGTTGACGGGAGAGGAATATTTATACAACCGCGAAAAATAGTAGATATTCAGTCTAATATTGGCGGTCAAATTAAATTTGTAAATGTCCGGAGCGATCAATGTGTCAAGAAAGATGATGTAATAGCAACGATCGAACCGGCAGAATTAAATAAACAATTGCAGTTATCCCGGGAAAAACTAACACAAATAAAAGGGCAAGCTCAAGATGCATCACTATTATCGCAACAACGCATACAAATAGAAAAAAATACTATTAATAACAATCGTATTAGTTTAGAACAACGTCTAAATGATACCCGTACCCTGGCTCCAATGTTAAGAGAAAAAGAAATTAATGCGATTAATCAACAACGCCAGAGTTTACAACAGCGACTCAACGATGCCCAGACCCTAGTACCAGTGATGCGAACCCGCTTTGAACAACGTCAAAAACTCGCAAATGAAGGTGTATTATCTAAAGATACCTTACTTCAAGCTGAACAAGAATATGTCCAAGCACGTCAAACTGTGGCAGATATCCAAACTCAACTTAAACAATTAGAATCTCAAAATAGTAATACTGAGCGACAATATTTAGAACAAATGCGCTCTATGAGTGATATTCAGGTACAGTTAGGAGAACTTAATACTAGAGCAAAACGTATAGATCAAGAAAGTGTAGAAACAAATAATCAACGCACTAAAGAAATTCAAGAAGTTAGTAGAGAAATTGAAAAATTAGAACAACAAATTAAGCAAAATAGTCAAATTTTAAGCCCTCAAGATGGTTGTCTTGTGGAATTAACGGCCATCCCAGGACAAGTAGTGCAGCCAGGAATGAAACTAGCAACTTTTCGAGTAGGTACAGATGAAGAAAAAACCCTGGGAATTGCCTATTTTCCGATTAAAGATGGTAAAAAAATTAAACCAAAAATGCCTATTTCAATAACTCCCGATACAGTACAAAGAGAAAGATTTGGTGGTATTCTTGGTGAAGTTACTAATGTATCATCGTTACCAGTTACTAAAGAAGGAGCTATGTCGGTTATCGGACATCCGGAATTAGTGAAAAATTTAATTGGTGATACTGGCGCAGTGATCGAAATTACCACTAATTTTCAAACAGATCCTAATACCTTTAGCGGATATAAATGGTCATCTTCCAAAGGCCCGGAATCTAAAATTACTCCGGGAACCACTGCAACAGTCAGAGTTACGATCGAAGAAAGAGCGCCCATTACCTTTGTTTTGCCATTTCTCCGCGAACTTGCTGGGATGAAATAGGGTTTTTGTTAACTAAGATAATACCAAAAATATGCTGGATTTCCTGAAAAAAATAATTAATAAAATTAAGACAAAAAAACCAAGTTCTGGAGTTAAAACCTATGAAAATTGTCGCTTCAGAACTCCCACTTTATTACAAATGGAAGCAGTGGAATGCGGTGCAGCATCCCTGGGTATAATGCTGGGTTATTATCGGCGTATTGTACCTTTACCAGAATTGCGTACAAGTTGTGGTGTATCCCGCGATGGTTCCAAAGCTTCTAATGTTTTAAAAGCTGCCAGAAATTATGGGTTACAAGCAAAAGGCTTTAAAAAACAACTTAATCAACTCAAAGAATTAAAACCACCCTATATAGTTTTCTGGAACTTTAACCATTTTTTAGTAGTAGAAGGATTTGTTAAAGATCGAGTATGGTTAAATGACCCGGCTGCCGGACCTCGCAGTGTCACCCTGCAAGAGTTTGATGAAGCCTATACAGGTGTAGTTTTGCTCATGGAACCTTCACCGGAATTTAAAAAAGGTGGCAAAAAACCTAGTATTATTGGGGCACTTTATAACCGGCTTAAAAATTCCTTAGATGAGCTTTTGTTCTGCATTTTGATAGGATTTTTATTAGTAATTCCTGAATTTGCTTTAGCAGCTATCAGTCAAATTTTTGTTGATAATGTATTGATGGAAAATCGTACTGATTGGCTAAAATCATTGTTATTAGGCATGGGATTTGCTGTAGCATTAAAAGGAATATTAACTTTATTACAACTGTTAAAACTAAGATATTTAAATCTGAAGCTATCAATTGGGATGACAGGTCAATTTTTCTGGCATATTTTACGCTTACCAGTGGGATTTTATGCCCAGAGATTTGCCGGAGAAATTAGCAATCGATCGAACCTAAATAATAAAGTAGCACAAATCCTATCTGGTCAATTAAGCCGCACCGCGATCGATGCTGTCATGTTAATTTTTTACGCTGGAGTCATGTTAGCCTATGACCCGGTTTTAACTTTAATCGGCTTTGTTGCCGTAGCTATCAATATTGTCGTATTGCAGTGGGTATCTCGACAGCGAATTGATACTAATATGCGCCTTAGTCAAGATCTAGGTAAACTAGCTGGTGTAGAAATTGGCGGGTTAGAAAGTATCGAAACTATTAAATCTGCGGCATTAGAATCGGATTTTTTCAGCCGTTGGGCAGGATATTATGCAAAATCTAATAACGCCGAAGAAGAGTTAAAACAAACTGATTTGTGGTTAGGCAGTTTACCCCGTTTACTAACCAGTTTAACATCAATGTTGCTATTAGTAGTTGGTGGTTTTCGGGTCATAGATGGCCACCTAACGATCGGAATGCTAGTAGCTTTTCAAGGCTTAATGGGTAACTTTCAGACACCTGTTAATACTTTAGTTGGTTTAGGTAGTACCATTCAAGCTTTAGATGGCGATTTAAATCGCCTCGATGATGTACTTAACAACCCGATCGATCCAGCCTTAGCAGCAGAAGAAAAAAGCGGTCAATCTGTCATTGAATACGCTAGTACAAATAACTTTCACTTACAGGGATATATAGAACTAAAAAACATTACTTTTGGTTACAGTCGCGTCGAAGATCCCCTAATTCAAAACTTTAGTTGTAAACTAGAACCAGGTCAAAGAGTAGCCTTTGTTGGTGGTAGCGGTTCCGGAAAATCCACTATTTCTAAGTTAATTACAGGATTATATCAACCCTGGGAAGGAGAAATTCTTTTTGATGGTATTCCCCGCGAAAAAATTCCTCGTGCAGTATTAGCCAATTCCCTATCAATGGTAGAACAAGATATTTTTCTATTTGCCGGTTCAGTCCGAGATAATTTAACCCTCTGGGATGAAACTTTTTCTAACTCCCAACTAATGAAAGCCTGTCAAGATGCAGCAATTTTAGATGTAGTCATGGCAATGCCTGGGGGTTTAGATGGTAAACTATTGCAAGGAGCGACTAATTTAAGTGGTGGACAACGCCAAAGATTAGAAATTGCCCGTGCTTTAGTTAACGATCCATCAATTTTAGTCATGGATGAAGCAACTAGCGCTTTAGATGCAGAAACCGAAAAAGTTATTGATAGAAATATCCGCCGTCGAGGTTGTACTTGTGTTATCGTAGCACACCGTTTAAGCACTATTCGTGATTGTGATGAAATTATAGTTTTGGAACGGGGAAAAGTAGTGCAACGTGGCAATCACGAACAAATGAAAGATACAGATGGTTATTATGCCCGATTAATTCAAGCGGAGTAAATATAATGGCTGGGCAAAATACAGATGAAAATAACAGCAACAATAACCATAAAATATTAGCTGATTATGGAAGCTCACCAGCCGAAATAACCGAGTTATTAACCTATGTTAATAATTCCTTTAACTCCAGCAATTCCCCTGCATATCCCCCTGAATTACCCACTTTTACTCTAGCTTCTGAACCCCATATTTCTGCTTGGGAAAGATATTACTTACAAGGGCAGAAAATAGGTGTATTTCCAGCTTTGCACTCGGCTTTGGTACAGTTACAATTTCCCATTCAATCTGGAATTAGTGAAACTGATAACTATCGGGCTGCTACTCGCAAAGGTTATTTAACTCAAGGCATGGCAGAAGCAACTGGCTTAAAATTAGCACAGCCAGAGAATTTAGAATTAATACTTCATCAAACTTTAGTCGGTAAAATTCCCGTTATTATTGCTGGCTGTCGTGCCGATTTTGTTAGTTTAGTACAAGCTTTAACTAAACGTAATGAACCAGTAAATATTCCTGATTCAATGGGTGCTACAATTGTCGCTGGGTTTAATAATTGGGAACGAATTCGTTACTATCGCCAAGAGTGGGAAAGTCAACAATTAACACCTCCTACTGATGCTCAATGGCAAGCCGAATTTCAACGCATGAAAACTCAAAAACATCTTTATCAAGATAGTTTTATTATCCTCAGTCGAGGTAATTATAGTGCCGTTACAGCCCCAGAATTAGGTTTAGATGAATCAGAATGGTTGCGTTTATCTCTAATTATTCGTCTTGAGCATGAATGCTGTCATTATTTTACTAAACGAGTATTTGGTGCAATGAGAAATAATATGTTAGATGAGTTAATTGCTGATTATCAAGGTATAGTAGCCGCAAATCATGGCTGTTATCGTGCCGACTGGTTTTTACGCTTTGTTGGTTTAGAAAATTTCCCGAAATATCGTCAAGGCGGACGTTTGGAAAATTATCGCGGACAACCTCCTCTTTCTGATGGTGCTTTTCAGATTTTACAGGTTTTAGTCAAAGATGCTGCCCAGAATTTAGAAAAGTTACATAGTCAATATCAAACTAAGTTAAATTCTCCCACATCTCAGGCTAAGTTGTTAGCTAGTTTATCTGGTTTGAGTTTGGTAGATTTAGCCGCAAATATAGAATTTATCCATACTGTTAGTTTGCATAATTAAGCTGTAGCAAAAGTGCCTCTGAGAATAAACTAAAATTATCCGATTTTTTCCTGATTTTATCGTGGCAGGCGATGTTAGTTTGATTTTTCTGGAGAATATGCTAGGATAAATTATGATGTTTTTGAAAGTTTAAACTATGGAATCTATTACTATTCAAGTTGATGCTGAAATTGCTAAAGCTTATCAAGAAGCCGAACCGCAAAAGCAACAAAATGCTACCTTAGTTTTTAACCTATTTCTCAAAGAATTATTAAAAACCGATCACTTTGAAGAAATAGTTCAGCAAATCCGTAATGAAGCTGCTAATAATGGTTTAACCGAAGAAATTTTAAGGGAATTGCTAAAAGATGATGAAATTGCGGGTAATTCTTGACACTAATGTTTTAATTAGTGGATTATTAGTATCATTTTCCACTCCGCAAAAAGTATTTGATTTAGTTACTCAAAAAGAAACATTACTTATTTCTGAATTCACTTTTGCAGAAATTTATGCAACTTTAATGCGGGACAAGTTTAATAAGTATATATCTTGGGAAAAACGATTAAGATTTCTTACAGATATTAGGGAAAAAGCAGAAGTTATTCAAATTGTTGAAGTAATTTCAGTTTGTCGCGACCCAAAAGATAATAAATTTTTAGAATTAGCAATTGCTGGTAATGCTACTCATATTATTACAGGAGACAAAGATTTATTAGAACTTAATCCATTTCGAGATGTTGTTATCCTTACTCCTACAGAGTTTTTAGAGATTTTTTCTGATTGTGATTAGGTAAGCGATCGCCTGTGAGAATAATCTAAAATTATCGGATTTTTAGCTAATTTTATCTATTAGGCGATCGCCTCTGTTAATAATCTAAAATAATCCAATTTTTACCTAATTTTATCCTTAAGGCGATCGCCTGTGAGAATAATCTAAAAGTATCGGATTTTTAGCTAATTTTATCTATTAGGCGATCGCCTACTACAACCAGATTTAAACAAAACCACCAAAAATAATCTTAATTTACTGAGAAAAGAAGTCGCCTTTCACCTCAACAAACACTTAAAATTTTTCTTATTAGACTAAAGTCGAATATCTTAAATACCTAATAGGCTTATGATTTCCTT
>CAWUOF010000201.1:0-7572 GCA_963923765.1 uncultured bacterium
AGCATTATTTTCAGAACCAAACATTTTTTTTATTGGGATGATTAACGTAATAGAGTTTACTAGAAATAATTATTGTTAAACTTCTGATTTTCATTTTAACACTTATTTGGCCAAAATCCAATAATATATATTATAGATATTATATATTAATTACTATGTATTTGGGTAATTTCTATATAAATATGTTCCAAGCGTACTGGCATCCGGCTAATAGAATCAATAGAAATACCATCAAAAATAGTAAGAATTTCCTTTAATTCTAAATGGTCTTGTAACCAAAAAGCCAAATCATTACCATAGCGACGAAAAGTTAAACCAAATTCTTGCGATCGCCCTATAGCTGCTTCTTCATCATCAGTTTTTACTACCACAATTTCTCGCGCTGCAATACTTTCTCGTAACTTTTCTAAATTACCTTCAGCAATAATACTACCACCTTTAAGAATTCCGATTTTATTACAAAGACGTTCGGCTTCATCCAATAAATGAGTAGTTAATAAAATCGTCATTCCTTGACTTTGCAACAGTCGAATTAACTCCCAAATTTCGTAACGCGCTTCAATATCTAATCCCGTTGTTGGTTCATCTAAAATTAATAACTTTGGTTGATGTACCAAAGCTACAGCAATATTTAATCGGCGTTGCATTCCTCCGCTAAGAGTTTCCACCGGACTATTTGCCCTATCTGGGAGATTAACCGCTTGTAAACAAATAGCTATTCTTTCTCGTAAAATATCCCCAGATAAGCCATAGATTTTCCCGTAAAAACTGAGATTTTCTGCACAAGAAAGACTTTTATAAAGTAAATTTTCCTGGGGGGCAACTCCGATTAAACTTTTAGTTGCTGCCGAAATGGGTGAATGATTAATATTAATTTCACCGCGATCGGGATGTAACAAATTACAAAGAATATTAATAGTAGTAGTTTTTCCTGCCCCATTTGGCCCTAATAAACCATATATTTCGCCATGAGAAATATGCAAAGATAGGTTATCTAAAACTTTTCTATTGCCGTAGGATTTATACAAATTATCGATTTTTAGCATAATATTTTTTTCAACGCTTACGCAAAGGTTAGCGCAAAGGTGCGCCTGTGGTTTTTAATTATTTGGTTAGTAACTATTTTTTGGCGTTTAGGCAAATCTTTGCGTTAAAATTATCATCTCTATTTTCATAATTTTCTTTCTACACTTAACATTCTTTGATAGGATAGCCAGCCTGTGGCAACCATTAAAATAGCAAAAATGCCCAAAAATGAGAAATGTTTTTCTATTTGTTCTATATTATCTCCATTGGCTACTTTTAATAAGGCTTCGTTCATGTGGTATATGGGGTTAAATTGTGCTATTTGTAACAACTTTTCTGGAAATAGGGAACTGGGCAAAAATGCGCCACCTAAAATTAGTAAGGGGACTCCGAAGGCTGCTACTAAGGCGTTTACATCTTCTGTTCTTCTGGCAAATTGGGTACCGAGAATGAAACCAACTCCTACATAAGATACTATACTAAGTAAAATGATGGTACTACCTAATAGGATGGAACCTTTAAATTCAGCTTGCCAAAAAGCTGCTATTGTATAAACTAGGAGAGTTTGACCGATACCTATGCAACTATGGGCTAAAAAAATTCCGAGAAAATAAGATGTGCCACTAAGGGGGGAAATAAATAATCTTTTGAGGGTTTGTTGTTCTCTTTCCGCTACTACTGTGGCGACACTACCACCAAGACAGCTAAAAAATAGGGCTGCGCCTACAAGGGTAGATGGTGCCGCGTTACTCATGGCTCGATCGATGGATAAATTGGCTCTTTCTGCCAATATAAAACTGTTGAGTAACAGTATAGAAATGGGAAAAATAATCCAAAATATCAGGCTGCGTCGCCTTCTTAATAATTCAATTAGGATACGTTGTGCTACTGCTATTGTTTCCCGCCAGTATTTCATTTTGAGGAGTTGCCTAAACTGCTAATGAGTCAATTATCAAAATACACGCTTTCACAACCAATTTCTCGCCGCACTTTGTTAAAAATTTTTGGTGTCGGTACGATCGGAGGTGTAGTGGGATATTCCCGTTTTTCTAAACCTCAACCTAATATTTTTCAGCCAGATAGGTTAGATTTACCGCGATATGTAACTGGGCAGAAAACTGTCGCGATCATTGGAGGAGGGCTGGCTGGGTTAGCATCTGCTTATGAACTTAGTCAGAGGGGTTTTACTGTTACTTTGTTGGAACGATCGCCGCAATTGGGAGGAAAAATTGCTAGTTGGCCTATTCAGGTCGGCGATGAAAGTTTTATGATGGAACATGGGTTTCATGGTTTTTTTCCTCAATATTATAACCTAAAAAGTATTGTTAAGGAATTAAATATCACCGATAATTTTTTGGATTTAAAATTTTATTCGGTGGTTTTTCGTGATGATAAGTATCAACCAGAAGTTTTTCGCCCTAGTCATTCAACTTTTCCTTGGAATATTGTAGATTTAGCGATCGCTTCTCCTAATCGTTTCCGTTGGGGTATTAATCTCACTAAATGGGAACATTGGCAAGTTTTTCGGGCAATTACTGGTTTTCAAGCGGAAAAAATTTATCAGCTTTTAGATAATATCTCCGTCGCGGAATGGTCAGCCAAGGAATTTCCTCGCGGACTGTATGATTTATATTTTCTCCCTTTTGCTAAATCTAGTTTAAATGCGCCGGATTTATTGAGTGTTGGGGAGTTAATGCAGTTTTTCCATTTTTATTTTTTTGGTAATCCTGAAGGCTTGGCTTTTAATGGCACTAAAGATGATATGGGAACCTCTTTAGTTAAGCCTATAGTTGCTGCAATTACTAATAAGGGTGGAAAAATTATTACTAATGCTAATGTTAGTAATATAAACTGGGAATCTGGTAAAATAAATTCTCTTACCTATAGCCAGGGTACAGCACAAAATCATGTGCCTTTTTGGGTAAAGCGCAATAATTTGATTAGTAATAATCAGCTAGAATATTTTGGCGCTGGGGATGATGTATATGTTTGTAAGTCGGGAAGTAAAGAAGCTGTTTCCTTGACTTGTACTCATCAAGGCTGTACTGTACAAATGGCAGATGATGGGAAGTTTCACTGTCCTTGTCATGGTGCAATTTTTGATAGTAATGGCAAGGTATTAAAAGGACCAGCAGAGCGGGATTTACCTCGATTTAAAGTAGTGGAAAAAGCAGCCGAAAAAGTGCAATTAGTTGGGGCGATCGAATCTGCTAGTTTACAGACAAATACAGAGACAATTAAAGCAGATTATTATGTCATTGCTGCCGATGTACCTGGGGTGCAAAAACTGTTTAATTTAATGACCGGTGATGTTAACCAAAAAGTTAGCGATCGCGTGGAAAAATTAGCTGTTGCTGACCCCTTTGCTGTTGCCCGTTTTTGGCTCGATCGAGATTTTGAATGGCCCCATAGTTGGTTTGCATCTCTATCAGGTTATCGTTTAACTGATAGTATTACCCTTTATCACCGTATTCAGCAGCAATTTATCGCATGGCATCAGAAAACCGGAGGTAGTGTAGTTGAGTTACACGCTTATTGTTACAAAGAAAAAGAGTTTCCTACTCAGTTAGATTTATTCACTACTTTTGAGCAGGAATTATACGAGATTGTTCCATCTTTAAAAGATGCTAAAATATTACATCGGGAATTAGTCAATCAAAAGAATTTTTCCGGTTATCCACCAGGTAGCTATGCCGATCGCCCAGAAAGTTGCTGTGGTGTTCCTAATCTTTTCTTTGCCGGAGATTGGGTAAAAATGCCTTTTCCTTGTGGTTTAATGGAAAGAGCAATTAGTAGCGGTTTATTAGCTGCTAATAATATTCTACACAAGGAAGGTTTACAAAGGCGATCGCTATTATCTGTTAACCCAGAAGGTTTACTAAAAATATAACCTTTTCCCCGCGTTCCCAGGTTAAACTGGGAACGAAAAAAACAGATACTAGGTACATCTATATGTAAAAAATAATTGTAAAAAACCGTTGTTGCGCTGTCTTCGCCACAGTGGACTATAAACAAAAACAATAAATATTTGCCTAGTTAAAATATTGTTTTTTCTGCTATTAAAATACCCCCTAAATTCTTCTTGTAATTTTTGCAAAAATTCTAAGATAATCTAAAAAAATATGACAGCATCTATAAATCACCCAAAACTTGATATCAGACAATTAGAAATAAACCTAAATCATTGGTATGTAGTAGCCCGTAGCAGCGAAGTAAACAACCAACCCTTAGCCGTTACTCTTTGGAAACAGGCGATCGTTTTATATCGTGATACCGCCGGTAATATTCAAGCCTTAGAAGATAGATGTCCCCATCGTCACGTTAAACTAAGTCACGGAAAAATTATTGGAAATGACATAGAATGCGACTATCATGGATGGCACTTTAACTCTAAAGGTGAATGTACAAAAGTACCCTATTTAGAAACAAATCAAAAACTACCAAACTGTAAAATTCGCCCCTATCCAGTCAAAGAAATAGATGGTTTTATTTGGTTATTTCCTGGAGATGAAAAATTAGCCGAAGAAATTAAACCTTTAGGCATCAACGAATGGGAACACTTAAATTATATTGCCACAGTTTCTATCATTCAATGCCAAGCCCATTATTCCTATCTAATAGAAAACCTCATGGATATGTATCACGGGCATTTGCATCAAAACTGGCAAGCATGGGCTGACCCCGTTTTACAAGATATCAAAGAAGATGCTAATCGAGTAGATGCTCATTATCAAGCACAAAGTTATTATAAAATAGATAAAATTTGGTCTATTTCCCAGCTATTTTTTCCAGCTTTACGCCGCTTACACCCCGAACCTTTAAACGTCAGTTATATTTACCCCCATTGGATGTCAACTTTAGGACAAGACTTTAAAATTTATTGTCTATTATGTCCTATAAATGAAACAGAAACTCGTGCCTATTTAATTCATTTTACCTCTTTAAATGCTTTTTGGCGTTTACATAAACTACCAGTCTGGTTTCGCCGTTTTATTAAAGATAGTTTATTCGGTTCCGCACAAAAATTACTTGATGGTTTAGTAAGGCAAGATGTAGAAATGATAGAAGAAGAACAAAAAGCATATTTAAATCATCCAGAAAGAAAGGTATATGAATTAAATCGCGCTTTGGTAAGTGTACAGAAATTAATTAGAAATCAAGTAGAATAGAAATCAAGTAGAAAAGAAATAATTACAAGGGGATTTTAAAAACCGTTATGGTGCTTCGGTAAACTGGAATAAAAAATTATCATACACAATATAGAGCGATCGAGGCTTTTGGTAAATTAATACTCAGAAAAATATTCCCAAAGATGTACAACTTAACTGAAAGGGTAGTGAAATGTTTATCGAAGTTACTAGAAGTGGAAGTAAAGAATTAAAACCTTATCAACAAACAATGTATTATTTGATTAGTTAAATAGAAAGTGTGTATTTTCTGAAAAAAATTCAGTAACAATGGAGAATAGAAAATAAATTACACTGGGTTAAAGATACGCTTTTTTAAGAAAATAAATCTGGCTATAATCAATTTGAACCGCCTACCAATTTTTCGGTATTATCAATTATAGTCATAAATGGAGACTTTTGGGTTTTGCATCAATTATTCTTGGTTGAAGATGCCTCCGTAAAAAGTTTTGGCTGCTTCCAGTTTTATTACCATGAAATAGCCCTACCCCATGCCCCATTCCCAATTTCAAAATCTTTTTTAGCCTATGAAAATAGAATTACAAAATATTACTAAATGCTTTGGTAATGTCTTAGCCAATGATGACGTATCTTTAACAGTAGAAGCGGGAACAATTCACGGTTTGTTAGGAGAAAATGGGGCGGGGAAAAGTACCTTAGTCAAAATTTTAAGTGGCTGCCTTAGACGAGATAAGGGCAATATTATTTTACAAAATAAAGTAATAGAAATTACAACTCCTGCCGCAGCTATTCAGGCGGGAATAGGTATGTTACATCAAGATCCTTTGGATTTTCCTAGTTTATCAGTATTGGATAATTTTATAATTGGTAAAGTAAATAGAAATTTTATTTTACCAAAACGCCAAGCTGCTAGGGAATTAAGAGAATTAGCAATACAATTTAATTTTGATTTAGA
Source organism: uncultured bacterium (assembly GCA_963923765.1). GTDB lineage: Bacteria > Cyanobacteriota > Cyanobacteriia > Cyanobacteriales > CAWUOF01 > CAWUOF01. The sequence continues at coordinate 6,130 of CAWUOF010000201.1, forward strand.
TATTAACGAAATTTTGGGTAATTTAACCGTAGGAGAAAGACAACAAGTAGAAATATTACGATTATTATCTCTGGGAGTAAATACTTTAATTTTAGATGAACCAACTACCGGAATATCTGTTACTCAAAAAGATGCTTTATTTGCCGCCATGAAACAATTAGCGGTTATGGGTAAGTCAGTTATTTTTGTTTCCCATAAACTAGAAGATGTAGAAATATTGTGCGATCGCGTTACGGTAATGCGCCAAGGAAAAGTAGTAGGTAATGCTAATATTCCCTGCCCTTTAACTCACCTGGTTGATATGATGTTCGGGCGAGAAATTGCTAGTCCTAATAAACCAGAAACTGCTGGAAATGATATAATTTTACATTTAAATAACATTACGATAAAAGATAATAGATTACCAGTAAAAATTAATAATTTACAGGTAAAATCTGGAGAAGTAATAGGCTTGGCAGGTTTAGAAGGTAATGGGCAAAGATTGTTACTTTTACTTTGCGCCGGTTTGTTACAAACAACATCGGGAACTATCCAAATTAATAATAAAAATCTTACCCATCAATCCTATTTAGAATATTTAAAAGCAGGAGTCAGTTTTTTACCCGCAGATAGACTAAAAGAAGGATTAATTAGCGGTTTATCTATTAATGACCACGTAGTTTTACGACAAGCACAAGATAGTTTATTTGTCAATAATAAATCCTCTTTTTCCCAAAGTAATTATCTCATTCAATTATTTAATATTCGTGGTAAACCAGAGACAAAAGTAGAAAGATTATCTGGAGGAAATCAACAGCGCACCCAATTAGCATTATTACCAGCATCTTTAAGTTTATTACTAATGGAACATCCCACCAGGGGATTAGATATAGAATCATCTATCTGGGTGTGGCAACAGCTAATTAATAGATGTGAAGGTGGCACAGTTATTATATTTATTTCTTCTGATTTAGATGAACTAATGCAATATAGCGATCGCCTCCTGGTATTTAGCGGTGGTAATGTTTCGGAACCGATAAATACAGATAAAGTAACTGCTGCTAAATTAGGGGAAATGATCGGGGGAAATTTAGGTTTTGGTATGGTTACAAAGTTCTGATTTTTAACGCAAAGGTTCGCAAAGGTTAGCGCAGAGGTTCGCAAAGGGTATATTTATATTTATGTTAATAAATCGAGGGTTAATTTTTGGGGTTTCTCTGGCTTTTATTGCCTTGATTATTTGGCTGGCTGGCGCGTCTCCGGTGGCAGTAGGTTTTCATTTAGTAAATGGTGCTTTTGGTACATCAGATCAATTGGCGCGAGTGTTGGCAACTTTAGCGCCATTAATATTATGTGCTAGTGGATTAGTTTTTACCTTTATGGCGGGTCTTTATAATTTAGGAGTAGAAGGGCAAATTACTATGGGTGCTATTGCTACTACCTTTATTTTACGTACTTTAGGAG
>CAWUOF010000202.1:0-7566 GCA_963923765.1 uncultured bacterium
CAAACTCAAGTTAAAGAATTAGAAAAACTTAATCGCCTCAAAGATGATTTTCTCAGTACAGTTTCCCATGAATTGCGAACACCGTTATCAAATATGAAAATGGCAATTCAAATGTTAGCTATTTCTTTAAATCAAGAAAGATCATTTTTTGCAGAATTAACTAAACCAGAAGCTGAAAAAACTAAAGTAGCTCGCTATTTTCAAATTTTACGCGATGAATGTGAACGAGAAATTTCTTTAATTGGTGATTTATTAGATTTACAGCGCCTAGATGCAGGCGCCCATACTTTAGTTATGCAACCTATTAAATTACCAGAATGGCTACCCCAAATTATCCAACCTTTTCAAGACCGTGTTAATCAACATCAGCAAACTTTACAACTTAATATTAGTCATGATTTTCCAATGATATTATCAGATCCTAATAGTTTAGGTCGTATTCTTGGTGAATTATTAAATAATGCTTGCAAATATACCCCAGCCGGTGAAATAATTACCGTTAATGCCTCTATAATAGGCAATCAATTGCAATTGCAAGTATGTAACTCTGGAGTAGAAATTCCACCCCAGGAATTATCGCGAATTTTTGATAAATTTTATCGTATTCCCCGCACAGATCCTTGGCAACAAGGAGGTACAGGTTTAGGTTTAACTTTGGTGAAAAAGTTAATTAATCATCTGGGTGGATCAATTCAATTACAAAGTTCAGAAGGTACAACTATTTTTACTATATTTTTACCAATTAATTATTCTTAAAGCAAATTAGTTTTTATCCTGATTTGGCTGATTTTCTTGGTTGATGGATATATTGTTATGTAGATTCAGTAATTAATAAAAAAACGTTGTTGCGCCGTTGTTGCGCCGTTGTTGCGCCGTTGTTGCGCCGTTGTTGCGATGAGAGCGCCTTTGATGGGTTATGCCTAAAAATGATAAATATTTATATAGTTAAAATATTATTGTTGGCCATAGATGCCTTTAATTTATAAATATTACAATTAATTTAAGATAACACCGTGTATTTTATAAAAAAAATTATGCTGTATATATTAGATGATAATATTATAAATATTGGTATATATAAAATATGTTTTATAAAAATATAATTTACACCAGTTTGTTATAAATATCTTTGATATAAATGTAATTTTTTATTAAATTAAAGCTGTTCCATCCCATAATATAAATAATTATTAGATATAATTTTATATATTGCTATAATTTATTATGAAAATAAAATCAAACTTACCTCTGAGTAAAAATACTAAGATCAACATTATTTACATCTGGTAAAAAACTATAAGGATAAAGTCATGTTGCAATCAAATCTGCACCAAATAACTAAAAAATTAGTATTCCCATCTAATATTTTATCTAATGTTGGAAAAATTACCCAAAACTTGAGTATTAGTCATAAAATTAGCTGTGGTTATGCAATAGCGATCAGTATTGCTATTGTAGGAACAACCACAGGTATTATTCTTGGTAACAATCAAATGCAACAGGCAAGAAAACAAATGTCTAGTGCGGATGCCGAAAGAAGTTATATTGCCAAACTGCAAACCGAAGCACTACAAACAAGATTAAATCAACAACAAATAATATTAGTTTTGGAACAACCAGATAAATTAGAAAAACAACATAATGATTTTATCAGAGATACCCAAGAATTAAAAGAATTATTAGATACAATACCTCCAGCGATCGACCCTAACGATACAGATAATTTACGCTTATTAGTTGACAAATATAAAACTATTTTAAATAATTATTTAGAAACATCAGAAAATATTTTTAAAGAAAATAATTTATTATATTTATCCAAGCCAGAACAAATTTTAAATGCACGCCAAAAATTAATTGATTTTGCCAATAGTGAAACAGCTATACAACTAGATAAATTATCCCAGGATTTAGAAGAAATAGCCGATATTGTAGATAACAAAGATGAAGAAGCAAATCAAGCAATTGCTAAAGTAGATCAAGTGCGAAATCAAATAATTTTTTATAGCACTTTACTATCAATTTTAATCGCCACATTATTAGCTATTTATACCAGCAAAGCTATTGCTCAACCATTACAAAAAGTTACACAAGTTGCCAAACAAGTTACAGAAGATTCTAACTTTACCTTACAAGTACCTGTCACCACACAAGATGAAGTAGGAGTTTTAGCCACATCTCTTAATCATTTGATTATGCAAGTAAAACAACTACTAGAGGAACAACAAGCAGAGGCAACTAAACAACTAATGCAAAATGAAAAAATGGCTAGTCTCGGTCAAATGGTAGCTGGAGTAGCTCACGAGCTCAATAATCCCCTTAACTTTATCTACGGTAACTTAGCTCATGTTCGTGATTATATCACCGATCTTTTACAACTCTTAGAAATCTGGGAAAAAGAAATTTCTAACCCACCAGAAGCAGTAACAGAATACGCTGAGGAAATTGATATAGATTTTTTAAAATCCGATTTGCCAAAAATGTTAGAATCTATGAAATTTGGTGCAGAAAGAGCTAGAGCTATTATTCTGAGTTTAAAGGATTTTTCCCGTTTAGATAAGGCAGTGGCTAATAATGTTAATTTACATGAATGTATTGATAGCAGTTTATTAATACTCAATAATCGTATTAAAAAATGTATTACTATTAAAAAAAATTATGGAGAGGTGGCAAATATTGAAGGATATGCAGGGTTTTTATATCAAGTATTTGTGAATATATTAAATAATGCGATCGATGCCTTAGAAGAAAACCCCAACAACACCAACAAGGAAATTATAATTACCACCACAGCCATAGATACTAATTGGGTAGAAGTCAGTATAGCAGACAACGGCCCTGGCATTGCTCCAGAAAATTTGGAGAAAATATTTGCAGCCTTTTTTACCACTAAACCCAGAGGATTTGGCACAGGTTTAGGTTTACCTATTTGTCATCAAATTGTCGTCGAAAAACATGGCGGCAAACTAAAAGTAGAGTCAGAACTTGGTAAAGGAACGGAATTTTGTTTATGTTTTCCTATCAGAAGCGTGAAAACAAACTGAATTAAAAACAGCATCTCTATAAAAAAAACTGTTGTTGCGCTTCAGCGCCCCGAATATACACAAAGATCCCAGATATTTACTATTGTTTTTTTGCTTTCTATAGCAATACAACTGAATTACACAAAAACGATCGCCTGACGAATAGCTTGGGCTGTAGCCGGTGCGAGTAAAATTCCGTTGCGATAATGACCTGTTGCTAATAACACATTATTAAAACCTGGTAAATTACCAATAACTGGCGCGGGTCTGCCTTCTGGACGAGGGCGCAAACCTGACCAAGTTTTGAGAATTTCAGCATTAGCTAAAGCCGGAAAAAATGCGATCGCCTGTTGTCTTACTGCCTCCAAATAATCCCCATTAGCGATAATTTCTCCCCCATTTTGGGGAAATTCCACCGTTGCACCTACCCAATATTCTCCTTTACCCAAAGGTGCAACATGAACATCATCACCAGTAATAACAGGTTGAAAATCTGGTAAACCCATTGATTGTTCTAATTTTAAATGTAAAGCTTGACCTAAAACCGGCTGAATATCGATCGGTTGCTGTAAATTTTTAGTTAAATCCAAAGAACCCAAACCTGCGGATATAATTAACCAATCTACATCTATTTTCCCTAGATCTGTCTGAATACTTTGGCAACAGCGCATAGTATCAGAAACATTATTAAAATCTGTACCAATAACATTAACTCCAAATTGGAAATTAACACCATTTTTAGTAGCACCAGCTACCAAAGCTTGGGTTAAAGCCACTGGATCTAATTGTCTATCTTGGGGAGAATAAATAGCCGCGATAACTTTTTCACAATTTAACTGTGGACAACGTGCCTGGAGTTGCGCTACATCCCAAATTTCTAAATTCCAACCCGCAGCAGCACGAATTTTTGCCAAATTTTGCCACTTTGGTAAATCTTCCTCTGTTAAACATAACATGATAATTCCCTGGCGATTAAAGGGAATTTGCAAACCTGTTAAATTTTCTAATTCCGGAATTAAACTTTCATAACGTTGTACAGAATTTTGTCGTAATTGCCAATTTCTACCTTTAATTTTTTGGCTGACAATACCGACAAGAATTCCTAGGGCTGCGCCTGTGGCAGCTTGCCCTGGGGCTTGTTTATCAAAAACAGTTATTTCTAGTTCGGGAATTTGGCTAAGTTCATAGGCAATAGCAGCCCCAATCACTCCACAGCCAACAATTGCTATTTTACTCATTAGGAAAAAATTTTAGATTTTATTTTTGAGATTTTATCCTTTAAATTTTAGCTTAAATATCGGCGTAAAAATAAACTAATTTCTTGACTAATTTTTTCTGACCAATGTTCTTGGGGATAATGTCCGCTTTCTGGTAGTTTAATTAATTCCCCATTAGCCAATTGTTTAACTATTTCCTCTGCTTGACTTACGGGTAGCCAAGGATCCGCTATTCCCCATAACAATAAAGTTGATTGTTGCCACTGATGTAAACCTGTTTCTATTTCTGTCATAGATTCTTTTAATTGAAGATTTCGGATAGTTGCTAATAAACTACGACCTGCTGCCGAACTTTTCAAAAAAGGTTTACGATAGATTTTTAAATCTTCATCGGATATATTATATTTACTACCACTTTCCAAGGTGCGATCGACTAAAAGCGGATCTTGTGTCATCATTTCCCCAACTAATGGTAATCCCATTTGTTGAATTTTCCAAGGTAATTTAGCAGCAGGAGAAATTGGCGCATTTAAAATAATTAATCGTTCAATTTTATCAGGATTACGTAAAGCATATTGCACCCCAACTGAACCTAAAAAACCTTGTATTACTAAATAAAATTTATCTAGTTCTAAAGCTGTAATAAATTCTGCTAAAGCCTTAATAAAAGCATCCGGAGTATAGGCAAAATCGGCTGTATTTGGCTTGGCAGAAGAACCATAACCAATCCAATCAGGCGCGATACTACTAAAGCCTTGTTGCGCTAAATCTGGCATTATCTGACTCCAAGTATAACTTTGGGCAGGTAAACCATGTAGAAACAATACGGGTAATTTATTACTATCATTAATTGGTTTTGCTTCCCGATAAAACCATTCTAATTGTCCTACTTTAATAACTTTTTCTTCAAGAACCATTATTTTTATCCTATTTGGTAGTAAAAAACTTGTAACAAAACTTGTAACAAACTTCTAAAAAAATTGTACTGGTTTCACCTGGGACTACATAAAGTATTTTTATATAAATTTAAAAAACTATGTTTTAACTATGGAAATATCTATAATTTTTTATTTATATTTCATGTTTAGCGCTAAAGCGCAACAACGGTTTTTATTAAATAAACAATCATATTTTAATTATTTTTAACAAGACAAATATTTATCATTTTTGTTTTTATTTTAACTGAATAAATAATTTATTTTTTGTACACTTCCAGATACAACTTTTGTTATTAACCTTGCAGCATTTAATAAAACTGGTATATATAAACACAGATTAAAGCTAGGCAAATAATAACAAAAGCTGCATCTGGAATAAACTAGAAAAAAGCACGATAGATCTAGGTAAAACCTAGAAATTCATTTCGGCTGCTTGTACTTTTTCTACTTGTTTCTTCTTCAGAACTAGGAGAATTTGAGTCAGCATGGCTGCGGCAAACAAAGCTAACAACCACTTGATACGAGTAGCGCTTTGCAGCACAATTTCTGTATCGCGTTGACCAAAACCACCAACATTAGGATTAGCAGTTAAAGCAGCGCCAGCTTTAATTTCATCGCCTTCAGAGACAATCAACTCAGGGCCGGCAGGAATGGTAGTAACAGAAGTTTCTCCTGTTTCATTTTGAACGGAAACTTCATAACCGCCATCTTCAGTTTTCGCAATCTTGGTAATGGTACCAGCGACAGCAGAATCATAAAGATTATTGTTGGTTTTTTCACCAGTGGGATAAATCTGCCCTCGTCCTCGGTTTGCGCCCACATTAATAGCGTATTTGCCATAGTGAACAGATTTATCAGTTTCCGGGTTAGGAGAAAGAATCGGGAAAACAATTTCTTGATATTGATCTCCAGGTACCGGCCCGATGATGACGATATTTTCTTTATCTTCGCTATAGGGTTGGAAATAAAGACCTTCAATTTTTGACTGTAATTCCTCTGGAATTCTATCTTCCGGAGCAATTTTGAAGCCTTCAGGTAATACCAACACAGCACCAACATTTAAAGGGCCTTTGCTGCCATCAGCTAATACCTGTTGAGCATTGGTGTCATAAGGGATTTTTACTACGGCTTCAAATACAGTATCAGGGAGAACTGCTTGAGGTACTTCTATTTCGGTGGGTTTAACAGCAAGGTGACAGTTAGCACAAACGATCCGACCGGTAGGTTCGCGGGGGGTTTCGTAGTTTTGCTGTGCCCAAAAAGGATAGGCAGAAGCTGCTTGTGGCAGGGCTAGATCGCTGGCAAAAAATACTGCAACAGTTGCTATAGCGATCAATGCCAGCTTTACCATTGATTGGATTTTATGGCTTAGTAGTGCTGACAAGGAAGTTTTTTTCATTGGCGATGGAAAGCTTTTAGGAACGATTTTTAATTGATGGATGATTTTAGGATTATGGATGATGAGATTTTATAGGGTAAGGGGTTAATGTAGATGAGAAAACAGCCCGATCGAGTTGAGAATTGATAATTATTTCTGGGAATTTAGGAATTGTTGCGACAATTCTTGATTCAGAATTTTTGTTTCTATTTGCTGTTATCTGTTTTTGCCATTAACCTTGACCAAAAATCTCAAGTCCTTAAGTCCACCAAGGTTCTTCTCCGGTACGGAAGTCGGTTTCTGTCCAAGTAGTTAAGGAAATTTTGTCGTTTTCAACATTAGCATGAGCTAAGGCCAAAGAACGAGGAGCAGGGCCGCGCACTACTTTGCCGGTGTTGTCATACTGGGAGCCATGACAGGGACATTTAAATTTATTTTCTGCGGCATTCCAAGGAACTACACAGCCTAAGTGGGTGCAAATGGCGTTTAAACCGTAGTTAACGATCGCTTCTTTGCTTTCTACGACAATGTAAGTGGGGTCGCCTTTTAAGCCTTGGGCGAGAACTCGATCGCCGACGTTATGACTGGCCAAAAATTCGCTAACCACGATATCTTTGCCCAAGGCGTCTTTTGCTATGACTCCGCCGCCTGTGCCACCGCTAGAAGGGGGGATAAAATAATTTACTACTGGATACAGAGCGCCCAGTGCTACGCCTGTAGCAGAACCGAAAGCCAGAAAGTTCATAAACTGGCGACGCCCCATATTGGGTACATCTGCCGATCCAGAAAGTTGAGTCATGACTACCGTGCTTTTGTATATGTTAAGTTTATGTCTTAGCTTTTTAGGTGCTAGGCGATCGCAGTGCTAAGGTTTCAGCTTTTCTGCTATCACCAGTCAAGCTAAGAAGATACATCAAAATGAAGTTTACCGTTTTTTCTAATAAATTTATTACAATTTTTTAATTTAGACCCAAATTTTTTAAATTTTGTAACTCGCAGGTAGCTATGAC
>CAWUOF010000203.1:0-7508 GCA_963923765.1 uncultured bacterium
ATTCTAATAAGTGGCAGCCACTACGCTCAATGGTTTTTAAAGCTTTCATTTGAGGTTCACTGACATCACCAAAAGCTTTTTCCTGTAGCCCTTCAGTCATGCCTAAAATGGCATTTAGGGGGGTGCGGAGTTCGTGACTCATGTTGGCGAGAAATTCGTCTTTAAGGCGGGTAGCACGGGCAAGTTCTTCGTTGGTGCGTTGTAGTTGAATTTCGTATTTTTTTCGATCGCTGATATCTACTACTACACATACACAAGTAGTATCTTTTTCTGTGAGTAATGCTACTCCAATTAAAACAGATACTCGGCTGCCATCTTTACGATAGTATTCTTTTTCCCAAGGTTCGATCGTGCGGTAAGATTGCAAATGTTCTATTACCTGTCGATCTTTAGTGACATATTCCGATGGGGTCATATTTGCCCAATTAATCCGATTATTATTCAAATCGTCGCGAGTATAACCAAGAATTTCTAGGAAGCGATCGTTGGCATCCATAATTTTTCCACTAAAGTCAGTAAACATCATTCCCACCACATTTGAGGTAAATACTTTCCGGAATTGGTTTTCACTGGCTTGTAAAGCAATTTCTGCCTGTTTAAAATCACTTATATCTGATAAAATTCCTTGGATACTAATAACTTTACCTTGCTCATTTTTAATAGGTGTGGCACTGGTTCTTACCCAGATATAGTAGCCCTTTTTATGAAGATGGCGAAATTCATAGTTATTATTTTTTATGTCAAATTTCAGCAAATTATGATTATTACAACTTAGTATTTCTATATCTTCTGGATGTACAATTCCCTGAAAATTTTTACCAATCCATTCATTTTCATTCCACCCAAATAAAGTAGAAAATTGGGGAGAAAGATAAGTAATAATACCATCGACATCACAGGACCAGATAACATCGTTAGCTCCTTCTACTAATCGCCGAAATTTAGCTTCACTTTCGGCTAATTTTGCTTCTATTTGTTTACGGTTTGTAATATCTTGAATTAATGCCAGGGAATATTTATCGCCGTTGTTATTGGCAACTAAAGAAGTAGAAATAGAAATTATCCGTTTTTCTCCATATTTAGGCTGAATTTCCCATTCTTCAGCTATCAAATTTTCTCCTTGTCGCATTTGTTTCATACGGGCGATCGCTTTTTCTCGTAATTCTGGATTAGGATATAAACTTTGATTCCATCCCAAACGGTTGATTTCTTCTAGGGTATAACCTGTAATTACCTGCATTTGTTGATTCCAGACGGTGAAACAAACAAAGGGAAATGTATTTATTTCATGGCAAACACATAGCCCTTCTGTCATATTTTCTAAAATTTGCTGACGGAAGTTATTTTCTTGCTGAATAGCAGCTTCAGCTAATTTACGGGCAGTGATTTCAAAACGAATACCTAAATACTGAAAAGGCCGTCCTTTTGCATCAACAAAGGGAACAATGGTGCTTTCTACCCAATATAAAGATCCATCTTTTTTACGATTGCAAATTTCACTACGCCAAATTTCTCCCCTAGTAATAGTTTGCCAGAGATGTTGGAAAAAGGCAGGAGGATGATAGCTAGATTTAATAATGCGATGGGTTTGGCCAATTAGTTCCGATCGGGAATAACCAGAAATTTCGCAGAAGCGATCGTTAACATAAGTAATAACTCCCTTAGCATCAGTAATGGCGACGATCGCAGATTGATCGAGGGCGAGTTTAAAGGCTGTAAGTTCTTGAATTAAATGTTGTTTTTCTATTTCAGCTTGTTTACGATCGGTAATATCAAAGTTAACACCAATTACGCTTTCAATATTACCTAAAACATCTTGCACAACTGCTCCAGATGCTTGAATAAAATGAATACTACTATCGGGATGTATTACCCGATATTCTGTGTCATATTCTGCTTTTCCTAAGACAGTTTGTTGCAGTAATGTTTCAGTGGCTATACGGTCATCTTGATGTAAGCTATTTAACCATAGGTCGTAAACTATAGGAGAGTTATATTGTGGGATGATACCGTACAATTGATACATCCGTTCATCCCAAAAAATAGTATTATGTTTAATGTCCCATTCCCAACACCCGATCGCTGCTGATTTTAAGGCGAGGGCAAGTCGATTAGATAATTTTTCTTGTTCTACTTCAGCTAGTTTGCGATCGGTTATATCCCGCGCTACCCAAGTTACTGTAGTGTTATTGATGGGGGATATTATCGCTGAAAACCATAATATATCTGCATTGATTTTTAAGGAATAATCAAATTGAGTTGCTTTTCCAGAAATAATTACTTCTATGACTTTTTCCAGCCAGCCATTATTTAAAGATTCTTCTTCCCAAATTGTGATAGTTGTATCAATAATTTCTGCATATCGAGTATTTATAAAAGAATTACTTACTGGAGGAATTTCTATTGTACCAAGTTCTTCTCCTTCCAGGTTAATAGTAAGAATTATATCTGTAATTGATTCAAGAATTGACCGCATTTTGTTTTCTGAATAAATCAGTTTTTGTTCGAGGATTTTCCGTTCACTAATATCTTTAGCAATACCTAAAAAACCAATAATTTCTTGATGAGAATTTTTTAGAGGTGAGACAGATAACAAAACTGGACATCGCGAGCCATCTTTGCGAATATAAGTCCATTCTTCTTCGCTGACAATACCCTGGCGGGCTTTAGCTACAAAAATTTCAAACCGAGGGGGAATATCTTCCCCTAGTTCTATGGATAATGATGCTGCGCGATCGATCATTTCTTGATAATCGTGGATAAGTTCCGGTGTATATTTGCCGATCACTTCCTTAGCACTATAACCTAACATTTTTTCCGCAGCAGCATTAAAAGTTTGAATAATGCCAAATGAGTTAGTGGAAATAATGGAATAATCAGCAGAATCAAGAATAGCTTGTTGTAAATAGTTAACTTCTGATAACTGTTGGGTACGTTCTGTAACTTTAGATTCTAATGCTTGATTAAGTAATTGTAATTTTTGTTCAGTTTGTTTCCGTTCGCTAATATCTGTAATAGTTCCTACATAGCCTATTACTCTCCCTGCCTCATCATACTCTGCTACTGATTGTCCATAAACATAAGTAACGTTACCATCTTGACGTTGAAAGCGATATTCTAGGCAAAAAGGGCGATTTTCTTGAACAAAATGACGCCATTCTAAGTCGAACGCTTCTTGATCTTCTGGGTGTAAGGCTTGTCGCCATCCTTTACCCATCGCTGCTGCTGGGGTTAATCCAGCAATTTTACACCAAAGTTCGTTAACATAAGTGCAATTTCCCTCAGCATCAATGCGAAAAATTCCGACGGGAACGGCGGCGGCAAGATTAGCATAGCGTTGTTTACTTTCCCGTAGTCTAGCTTCCGCTTGTTGTCTTTCCCTCAGTTCATCTTGTAATTTTTGGTGGTTAGTGGCTTGTTGAATAGCGATGCCTAGCTGTACTGACAATACTTGCAGTAATTCTACTTCTTCTGGTTGCCAATTACGGTGATTTTGACTTTCACAGACATTGAGTAAACCCCATAATTGATCTTCACAAAGTATGGGTACTAGTATTTTAGCTCTGGTTTGTAGCCTTATCAGTAAATCGCGATGACATTCTGACATTTCAATGTCGTTGATATCTGGCACAATATGAACGTAATTTTGCAAATATGTTGCTGCATATTGCTGGGAAAAGTAAGTATCTTTGATGCGTTCACCAATGAGAGAACTGTAGGTATCGGAGGCGGTGGATTCTGCTACGGCAACGATTTGCCAATCAATATCTAATCGCCAAATATTAACGCGATCGCAATTTAATACTTGTCGAATTTGTTCTACTGTTGTATCTAAAATTGTTTGTAAACTTAGAGATGATCTAATTTGGGTGGCAACTTGTGCGATTAATTTTTCTCGTTTTGCCTGGGCTTTTAGGGCGGCTGTTCGGGTTTTTACTTCTTTTTCTAATTCTATAGTGCGATTTTCCAGTAATTTAATTTTTTCTGCTTCTAGTTCCGTTACTTTACTTTGTAAAATTTCTGTTAAGTTATACAGTTCTAAGGGGTTAAAAACTTTCAGCAAACTGGTTTGGGTGATAATTCCTAATAATTCTCCCTGGTTTCCTATTACTACTAACCGACGAATCAAGCGTTTTTCCATGATTTGATATACATTCCACAAGGAATCCCTTGGTTGTACTGTAAAAATCGGTTTGCTCATAATTGAGCTTGCTTGACAAGTTTTTAAGTTTAAGCCTAATGCCTGAAACTGTACTATATCTCTTTCCGTGACAATCCCGACGGGAATTTGTAATGGTTCCTGGGGGCTGCCTCCTGGTTCTATAATTATTACGGAACTAATTTTATGTTCTGCCATGAGTTGGGCGATCGCCATTAGTTCACTATCTGGTGATGCATAAATTACATTGTTGGTCATTACTTCTGATACTTGACGCAAACGTAATAGATCGATCGGTCGGCAGATTTGGCGTAGACTTTCGTGGGTTACTAATCCTACTAGGCGATCGCTGTCGTCTACTATAGGTAAATGGCGAAGATGATGTTGTTGCAATAAATTAATTGTCAAAAATATATCGTTAAAGGCTGATTCCCGCAGGGTAATCATGGAAGTGGCCATTACTTGCTTAATCTCTAAATTATCTAGGTTCTGCTGTTGGGCACTGAGGCGCACTATATCTCTTTCTGTCAAAATTCCTAGTAATTGTTCTTTTTCTACTACCAATACACAGCTTGATTTTGCTTCTAAGTGTACTTCTTCTATTTGTTTATCTATATTTTGATTAATATCGCAGATCGTCCTAACACCGCTCATCTGGGATATTACTTCCTTCACCATTGTTTCTGGTTTAACTATTAAAGGATTACGAATAATTGCAGCTTTTAAGTTAGTTTTATTAAACATTGATTTTTTTAATCTCCTACTTACAAAAATAGATTATATTCAGAATTTTTACTGATTATTTCCCCTGGCTGCCACTAATCTTAACATTAAGTATTTATTAGTAGTATATATTTTTTAGTAAATATCTTTTAAATACTATTAAATACTAATAATTCACACCTTGACCTTTGTTGCTCCCCAGAAATTTTGTATATTTTTGCTTAAGCATGGTTATATTTTGACTTTCAGGCTGTTTATATGTATTGTTCCCTATCATAATAGCAAATTAACGTTTGATTTCATTTTTTGAATAGTTTTTGTTAGGGTTTATTAAAATTCTTGCAAAAATCCCAATAAGTAATTTATCGTGGCCATTAATAAACAAACAAGCAAACCGATTTTTAAGGGATGTATTATAGGGTGTATCTCCTTATATTTACGGTTATTATTGTTTTTGGAGAGCGTGTTTTTACTTATAATCAGATCCGGAAATTTTAGATAGCAGGTTTCTCGAAATTGGAAAATATTTGATATAAAGATAGGTTTTAATAATTTTTTAGTTGAAGTTAAGGAGTGTTTGGGATTGTTTAAAATTTAAAAATTAAATATTTTTGAACGAGATATTGCATCAATTTAAAGAATTTACAGGAATAATTTATGAATTATTTTTACAGTAATTAATAAAAATAAATTTATCCAAATTATTTATGCTTCCTGAAAAAATCAAATCAGATTTTTAGCAAAAAATAATTTAAGATTAATCATTAAAAAATAGCAGTTAAAAATTTGGTTGGGTTGTTAATTATTATAGGTTAACTGCAATTCAAGGTATAGTTACAGGAAAAAATATCAAAAAAAGCTAAATAGTCCCGATTTTTTATCAGCCATTTATCGTATTGAAACTAGCTAAATATCATATTAAAATACAGAAAACTATCGGGGAGTCAATCCTGTATCAAGTTTATGGATTTTGCAGATTTTCAGATATGCGATCGCGACCTATCTGGGGCGCAGTTAGAAAGTTATATGGCATCAAAGGCGATCGCAGTAGATACAGAAACAATGGGGTTATTACCCCAACGCGATCGACTATGTTTAGTGCAAATATGCGATCCCAGCGATCGAGTTACTGTAATTCGCATTGCACCAGGGCAAACAGCGGCAGAAAATTTAAAAAAACTAATGGAAACTGCCACCATTGATAAAGTATTTCATTTTGCGCGTTTTGATATTGCTACCTTGCGCTACCATTTGCAAATTAATGTATCTCCCATATTTTGTACCAAAATTGCCAGCAAACTGGCCCGTACTTATACGAATAAACACGGATTAAAAGATGTAGTGCAAGAATTAGAAAATATAGAACTAGATAAAACTGCTCAATGTTCAGACTGGGGCAATCCTGCTAGTCTTACTGAAAAACAACTACGTTATGCGGCGAATGACGTGCGCTATTTATTAAAAGTGCGAGAAAAATTAATGGCCATGCTGCAAAGAGAAAATCGTTGGGAATTGGCGCAACAATGTTTTGCTAGTTTGCCTGCGATCGTTTCCTTAGATTTGCTGCAATTCAAGGATATTTTTGAGCATTAAAGAGGTAATTTCCTGGTGAATGACTGGATTTTGAATTTTATCAGAAAAAATCAGCTTTTTTCTAATTCTAGCCCGTTATTTCTTGGTTTTTCTGGGTTTATATACCATTTTAACCTCCGTTCACCCCCTGATTTTTTCCCGGTATATTAATACTAATCAAAGATGCTACAATTAACCTGGGAAGTAAAATCATGGGATGAAATATGTGAATTGTCATACTCTAACAACAATGATTTATCCCCAGTATTTTCCAGGAATTCTTTAGTGACTTAAGTTTGGGTGCAACGTGATTACTTTGCCATCTACGGGTATAAACCCTGATCGAACTGATGTCTATCCACCTGAAAGCTACGGGGTTTTTTCTGTGATTGCTATCTCACTTCGTCCAGGTGGACGTAACTGGAACACCATTAGCTTTGCTTCTACCCTTTACCTTTGTCCAATTTTAGATGTGCTGCTGGCAGAAATACCCCACCAATGGCAAGCAGAAATTAGACTTGGGTTACAAGAAGCTTTAGTTAATGCTGCCAAACATGGTAATAATTTAGACCCAAATAAAAAAGTTTTGGTTCGCTTTACAGTTATCCAAGATGAGTATTGGTGGGTAATTTCTGACCAAGGATCGGGATTTAAACCGCCTTGTTGCTGTTCGGCAGATTATCAAGCAATTCCTGATGATGAGTCAGAATGTGGACGTGGGCTATTTATTTTACATCAAATTTTTGATTCTGTGGATTGGAATACCCAAGGTACAGAATTAAGATTGTGTAAAAAAATTAAAAATGCCTCTAGGTTGCCTAAAATTCGTTAGCCGCTAACAAATGTTACTGATTAAAATTTAATTATTTAATAATGATAAGGGTAATGGGTAGCGCAACTGCGTTAAATAATTTCTAGTTTATAATTCAAAACCCATTAACCTGTTGATCGCCCTGTTATGACTATTTTTGACTGCGATCTCCGTGAGTTGGACAAGGTGGCGCAGAAATAGAGCGATCGAGCCACCCAGAGGCTTGTTGAAATCTAATTAAAG
>CAWUOF010000204.1:0-7413 GCA_963923765.1 uncultured bacterium
TGTAGAGAGGTCTCGTGGGCTCGGAGATGTGTATAAGAGACAGCTCTACGGCTGTTACAATTGCACGAATTGATATTACAAAAATAAAATTAATAGCGGTAGTGAATAATACAGCAAGAAAAACCAAGAAAAACACTATTTCCTGCTGTAATAAATATAGTTATTTGCCAAGTATCTAACTTTTTAATAAAACATTAACTGCCGCAAAGTAAAAGCTAAAATTGTAACTGCACAAATTACCGCTAATTGGCCTGGGATGGGATAAATAGAATATAGCCAAATATTTTGTAGCAAATTGTGGCTAAATAAACTACTAGTAATTAAATAACTTAAGCCGATAATATGGATAGTGAACAAACCACAAAGACAGCTAAAAGCTAAAAATTCTAATCGTGGTGGTATTTTAAAAGCTAACCAGCCACAAATCCAAGCACCAGGAATAAAACCTAATAAATAACCTAAAGTAGGCTCTTTTAGGTAATCTAAACCTCCACCTTTAGCAAAAATAGAAAACCAAGGACTAAATCCTAATACTAAATAGGCAATTTGAGAAAGAACACCAGCATTTTTTCCCCCTAAACAGCCTACTAATAAAACTGCTCCTATTTGATAGGTGACACCTAGAGAATGGATTTCAATACCTTGGTTCGTCCAATTCCAGGGAGGATTAGTCATAGAGGCTTCTAAAAAGTTACCACCAATGGTAAGTAGTAAACCTATAAAAGCCCATATTATTTCGGTAGGAGCATTCACAATCGATTTGCGATTTGAGATTTTTCTTGTCACTAATTTTATTTATGGCAATGATGCGATCGAACTATTCATTTAGAAATCAGGTGCGTCAGACAAAAAGCTGAAAAATCTAAATGTTTTAATATCTAACGCACCTTAAGCATAATTTCGGTTTACCTACTTCCAGGAATAGGTGCTTCTCCACCTGCTAGACCAAGATTACTTAGCATCTGATGGTCATCTTCAGGAGGTTGACCTAAAGTAGTGAGGTAATTACCAATCAACATAGCATTAATGCCAGCTTTTAAACCCAGGGCTTGCAGTTCCCCCATTACTGCTTCTCGTCCGCCGGCATAGCGGATAATTTGTTCTGGGAGAATTAGGCGAAAAATAGCTATAGCTTTAAGTGCTTCGTAGGGGTCTAATTTGGGGCGATCGCTTAAGGGAGTACCAGGGCGGGGATTTAATAAATTTAAAGGTACAG
Organism: uncultured bacterium; assembly: GCA_963923765.1. Classification (GTDB taxonomy): domain Bacteria; phylum Cyanobacteriota; class Cyanobacteriia; order Cyanobacteriales; family CAWUOF01; genus CAWUOF01. The sequence goes on from CAWUOF010000204.1 coordinate 1,217, forward strand.
ATTCTACAGCTAATTCCCGCAGAGATAAAGCCAGATCGATGCGATCTTCCCAAGATTCTCCCATACCGAGAATACCGCCGGTGCAGGCTTGAATGCCAACAGCCTTAAGATTTTGAATCGTAGCGACACGATCGCGCCATGAATGAGTAGTGGCGATATTCGGGAAAAAATTCTCGGAAGCTTCTAAATTATGGTTATAGCGAGTTACTCCCGCATCTTTTAAAGCTTGTGCTTGTTCCAAGGTTAACTCACCCAGGGCACAACAAGGCTTGACATTAGTTTCGGCAATAATTTGTTTAACTGTTGCCAGGATGCGATCGAATTCTCCTGATTTTGGGCCTTGATATTTTGGGCCTCTGCCTTGAGAAACCATACAGAATCTAGCTGCCCCGGCTGCTTCTGCTGCTTTTGCTTGAGCGATAATATCTTCAGTAGATTTCAACCCATAAATAGGCGAATCTTCACCGGGATGATGGGCTGACTGGGAGCAAAAACCGCAGTTTTCCGAGCAATTACCCGATTTAACATTACCTATACTGCATAAGTCTACCGTATTGCCACAACAAGCTTGGCGGACTCGATCGGCAGCTTCGCATAGTATTAAGATATTTTCATTACCTGATATGGCGGTAAGGGCTAGGGCTTCATCTCGACCAATTCTTCGCCCAGCAATAATATCATCAGCCAATTTATGCAGCCATTCTGAAAGGTCAGACGGAGCGATCGGGCAATCCGTCTGGGATAGCATAAAAGAAGTAGATAGCGGTGATTGAACCACGTTCGACCTTTGGATAGCATTTATTCTAGCTTTGGCATTTTATCACCAAATCAAAAAGAGCCTAGCAAATTTAGGCTTTTAACCCATTCTTAATCGATTCATTAACTTTTTTTTTCCAAAAAAGCGGTAGCATACTATACGGTGTTCATCTCACGCCAGCAAACCCACCCTCGATCGCTCCATGTCAGGCCCTAATTTATAAATCCTATAATCTGCCTGGTATATTCCCAAAACAGAGATGCTCAAAAAACTTTCGGGGTAAAAAACTCAAATATATTTTATGGTTTCTGGAATTCAATCAAATCGTAAAGCTTTTTTTGGCTCTATAGTCGCTCTTTCCTTCGCTTTAAATGCTTGTGGAACCGCAAAACCTCCGGCAGAAAATACTTCTAGCCCTGGTACTAATCAAAGCACAACTTCTGGTACTCCAGCAACTCCTGTAGCTGCTAGTGGTGATGCTGTATCGATTAATGGTGCAGGAGCAACTTTTCCAGCCCCCTTGTACGAGCGTTGGTTTTCTGAATATAACAAACTGCATCCTAACATTAAAATTAGCTATCAGTCTGTAGGTAGTGGTGCCGGTGTTAAACAGTTTATTGAAGGCACTATAGACTTTGGGGCTAGTGATGTGGCCATGAAAGATGAAGAAATTGCCAAAGTTAAAAATGGCGTTGTACTCATGCCCATGACAGCCGGTAGCATTGTTCTGGCTTATAATTTACCCGGTGTTACTAACTTGAAATTGCCCCGCAAGGTTTATACAGATATTTTTCTGGGCAAAATTACGAAATGGAATGACGAGGCGATCGCTAAAGCTAATGATGGCGTTAAATTACCTGATAAACCTATTACTGTAATTTACCGTTCTGATGGTAGTGGTACTACGGGGGTATTTACTAAACATCTCAGCGCCATTAGTGAAGATTGGAAAAAAGGGCCAGGAGAAGGCAAAAGTGTACAATGGCCCGTAGGTAATGGCGGTAAGGGTAATGAAGGCGTAACACAACTGGTTAAGCAAACCGAAGGCGCGATCGGTTATGTAGAATATGGCTATGCTAAAAATAATTCCCTCTCTATGGCAGCTTTAGAAAATAAAAGCGGAAAAATAGTAGAAGCTACTCCAGAAACTGCTGCTAAAACTTTAGCTGCTGTAAAGTTGCCAGAAGATTTCCGGGCTTTTATTCCAGATCCAGAGGGCGAAGACTCTTATCCGATCGTTAGTTACACCTGGCTGCTAATTCCGAAAAAAATTGAAAATGGGGCCAAAGCTAAAGCAATGGAAGATGTGGTGAAATGGGGCTTAACCGATGGCCAAAAATTCAGTAAAGAACTAGGCTTTATACCCCTCCCCGATGAAGTAGTTAACAAAGTAAAACCAGTAGCTGAAAATATTAGCCCTAATTAAATCAATAATCCGTGAAAGTTTTTCCCTTGGTAATCACTTTCACGGATTTCTATACATAAATTTTTCCAATAAATTTTGTCGGCAATATAAATAAAAAATAATGAATAATCCCTATAAAAAAATTTAGTAAAAAACAAAAATATAGTAAAAATTATTTTTTCTGAGTAAAATTAAGGGTAAAACTATTTATAAGTTATTATGCTTATAAAAATCGTGTAATTAACAAAAAATATAAACTAGGTACTATGGAACAATTAAAATTATAGAATTAATTATCAGTCTGCTTTAATCAGCTATAAAATGTATTAATTTTTCCCAAAAATATATGAACTTAATGCCCCATGATTCAGAAACAACTACTCAACCTCGATCGAAATTAGAAAGAAATTTAGATGAAGCATTTGTTTGGTTAACCAAAATTTTTGCCCTATCAATCGCTGGTATATTAATCTGGATAACTGTAGTAGTAGCAATAGAAGCCCTGCCAGCTATTGAAAAATTTGGTGGGGAATTTCTATTTTCTACTAATTGGAATCCCGTAGACGATGAATATGGCGCACTTCCACAACTTTATGGAACTTTAATTACATCTTTAATAGCTTTAATTTTAGCAGCACCTATAGGGCTAGGAGTAGCAATATTTCTCAGTGAAGATTTTTTGCCAAATAGATTACAATTAGCTTTAGTATTTTTAGTAGAATTATTAGCAGCTATTCCCAGTGTTGTCTATGGGTTATGGGGAATTTTTGTGTTAGTGCCAATATTAAAAGAGTTAGGTATATGGCTGCATAGTAACTTTAATTGGATACCGATTTTTAGCTCTCCTCCTAGTGCAACTGGTCTGGGAATTTTCCCATCAGGTGTGGTTTTAACTATTATGATTTTGCCAACTATTGCTTCCCTATCCAGAGATGCTTTAAACTCGCTACCACCAGATTTACGGCAAGCTTCTTTGGGTTTGGGCGCAACACGATGGGAAACTATTATTCAAATTTTAGTGCCTGCGGCTTTTTCCGGTATTGTGGGAGCTATTATGCTGGCATTAGGTCGCGCTTTGGGTGAAACTATGGCAGTGACTATGATTATTGGTAATGCCAATAAAATTAGTCCTTCTATTTTAACCGCAAGTAATACGGTAGCATCATTACTGGCTAATCAATTTGCAGAAGCAGATAAATTACAAATATCGGCTTTGATGTATGCGGCTTTAATGTTGTTTTTTATGACATTAGTAGTAAATATTTTGGCAGAAGTGTTAATTCGTAGAGTGCAAAGAATTTAAGACATTAATAAATAAAAAGGTTTTTCCTAGCAAAAAAGCAGCAAATTTGTAGAGAATTAATGAAATTGTTGCCTAGTGTCTGTTGCTTGCAGGTATATATAAGAAATTAAAAATTATCAAAGAGTAAACAATGAATTTGGAAAATAATCAAGACATATCTCGATCGCTAACAAAAAATAGTTTGAGGCGATCGCCCACATCGGGCCGCACCCTATTTGGGTTTTTGATGACAGGATTAACTTTTCTCGCGGCTGCCCTTGCCCTATTGCCGTTAGTCGCTGTTCTTTCCTATGTATTATTTAAAGGCTTGGCTAGACTAAGCTGGAGTGCTTTAACTGAGCTTCCCCCAGCAGCCTTGCAACAAGGAGGGGGTTTCGGTAATGCCCTATTTGGTACTATAATTATGGTGGGTATAGGTGCTTTGATTAGTATTCCTGTTGGTATCATGGCAGCAGTTTACTTATCAGAATTTAGCGCTGAAACCAAACTAGCCCAATGGCTACGCTTTGCTACCAACGTCTTAAGCGGAGTGCCTTCGATTATTGTCGGAGTATTTGGTTATGGTGTGGCCGTTTTGGGCCTAAGAAAGCTGGGAATAGATGTAAGTTTTTCAGCGATCGCAGGTGGCTTTGCGCTCTCGGTGTTAATGTTACCTATTATTGTCCGAGCTACTGAAGAATCTTTGAAATTAATACCCCAAGAAATCCGACAAGCATCTTTAGGACTAGGGGCAACTAAATTTCAAACGGTTTTTCGAGTAATTTTACCCGCAGCATTGCCAGCTATTATGACAGGAATAACTCTTGCGATCGCCCGTGCTGCTGGAGAAACAGCCCCTTTACTATTTACAGCACAATTCAGTCAGTATTACACGCCTTTTACCGAAAAAGGATTATCAGCACTATTTGAGCCTACTGCTTCTTTAGCGGTTTTAGTTTATAACTTTGCTACTCGTCCATATCCAAATCAACAAGAGCTTGCCTGGGCTGCTTCTTTGATTCTGGTGTTATTAGTTTTACTTACTAGTGTTGCTTCTCGTATTGCTACTTCTCGGAGGGTTTACTAACAACAAATTATCATTGGGTAAGATAATATAACCTATCGGAAAAAGTAAAATTTGCGCTAAAATCCTTGCTGCCAAAATCCTGAATTTTGTAATACTTTTGAATTTGCACAGAATATTTATTGACTTTTTGCCAAAAGCTTGTTATGGAAATTAAAAACTTAATAATACTAACAAAGCATACAATATTCGAGCGGGCAAAATGTCAAATTACTGTTTGCCCTATTTCCCTGTTCGTACAGAATAAAATTAGCCCCATCTTATGATGTCTAATCCTTACAAAGCCACTCAACCTGAAACCGTTTTGCGGACAGAAAACCTTAATGTCTATTATGGCGATTTCTTAGCACTACGAAATGTTTCACTAGATATACCAAAAAATCGAGTTACAGCATTTATCGGTCCTTCTGGTTGTGGTAAAAGTACATTACTGCGGTGTTATAACCGCTTAAATGATTTAATTAAAGGTTTTCAAGCTAAAGGTAAAGTCGCCTACTACGGTCACAATCTCTACGCCCCAGAAATAGATCCTGTAGAAGTAAGACGTAGAATAGGCATGGTGTTTCAAAAACCCAATCCTTTTCCTAAATCCATTTATGACAATATCGCTTTTGGGCCTAGAATCAATGGTTATAAGGGCGATATGGATGAATTAGTAGAGACAAGTTTAAAACAAGCAGCCCTCTGGGATGAAGTTAAAGATAAACTTAGACAAAGTGGTTTAGCTCTTTCGGGAGGTCAACAACAGCGTTTATGTATCGCTAGAGCATTAGCAGTTCAACCTGATGTAATTTTGATGGATGAACCTTGCTCGGCTCTCGATCCTATTTCTACCTTAAGGATTGAAGAAGTTTTGCACCAGCTTAAAGAAGATTATACGATCGTCATTGTTACCCATAATATGCAACAGGCTTCACGAGTTTCGGATATGACAGCCTTTTTTAATGTCGATCCGACGGAAAAAGGCGGACGTATAGGCTATTTAGTAGAATATGATGAAACTCAAATGATATTCCAAAACCCATCGGAAAAAGCTACTCAAGAATATGTCAGCGGACGTTTTGGCTAAATCATAATTAGCGATTGGGAATGGAAAATATTGCTTTAAATTCTAGGATGCTAGACTACAAAAATTTTGATAATTTTAAGAAAGTTAAAGATAGTCTAGCATCTTAATCTATTTAATGTGATTGTTACTAATTAGATTTTATTAAAACTGGCCATCACATCTCAAATTAGGGAAATTAGGGCCAGATTGATTTTTGTCATACCAATACAAGGTAGTATAAAGGCTAATTTTGATAATTCAAAATCTGCCCCTTTTTTGGCTATGAAATTATGAAACGATTTTTCTCTCGTCTGTTAGCTCTGTTTTGTGTGGTGACGATCGCCTTAATGGGCTGTTCTTCAGGAAATGGTACTGTTACTGGAGATTATCGCCAAGATACCTTAAACTTGGTGAATAGTTTAAGAAATGCTATTGAATTACCCGAAGATTCACCTAATAAAGCAGAGGCTCAGGCAGATGCTCGTCAGCGAATTAATGATTTTTTCTCTTCCTATCGTCGGGATAGCTCTTTACTCAAGCTAACATCTTTTACTACTATGCGAACAGCTTTAAATGGATTAGCTGCTCATTATAATTCTGCTCCTAATCGCCCCATTCCAA
>CAWUOF010000205.1:0-7409 GCA_963923765.1 uncultured bacterium
CCCCATCCCCAAACGCACACCCCAAGCAATACCAAAGGCGATCGTAAACAAAAATACTAAAGCTGAAATAGATACAGATTCTGAATTAGTGGCAGTTTCAGAAATTTCTGCTGTAGTAGTAGTATGAGAAAAAACCGATCGTAATACCACCATTGCCCCCAGTAAAACCAGGGAACCGATAAAAAAAGCAAATCCAGGGCCTAAATTTAGAATAAAATTATTAGCAATAGACTTAAACGCGCCAACTGTGCCACCAATTAATATCAAAACACTAGCAGCTTGGGGTAACTGTGGCCGTGCGGCTGCTTTTCCGATTAAGGCTAAAGTTGGACTGCGAAAAATTGCCATTGCCATCGCCCATAATATTAATACAACTGGTAATAACCAGTGTAAAGATTGCAAGGGTTGAGCAAAAATAAATACACTAGGAATAGCAATAAATAAAACCGAAGAAAGTATAATTCCTAAAACAATTAAGGGAAATTTAACCCCCATAAATTCTTTAGTGCGATCGGAAATACCACCTGTGATGGGTTCCATTATCATTGCTACAGCATCTTCTATAATTTGTATTAATTGATCTAGTCCAGGAAACCCAAAACCAGCTAACAACTGGGGTAAATACATCCGATAGATTAACCAGGTAAGACTAATTGCCCCTTGCACTGTTGCTAAACCAAAAACTTGCCGCCATAGAATTATATTTTCGGTTTTAGATGTTTGCATAAATTTGCCTGCTTTTTATCACAATAATTATTTTATTATCCAAAATCTGAAAGGAACGTCAATGATAGGTAAAATTATCACTACTTGTATTTTAGGTTTAGCAATTACTGTTAATTTTTCCCTAGGAGTTTTTGCTCAATCTAAACAAAGTTTACAAAAACTAACCGATGGTGATTATTTTTATGGGCAATCTTCCGCAGTCGATCGCAATGGTGTTAGATATGTTATTTTGCGGAAAACTGGCTTAACAGTTATCGGGCGAGATTATAGATATAAATCTTCAGATGATTGGGAATGTTTTCGCGGTAGAATTAATGGTAATAGTATTGTTGATGTAACTGCTGGTAGTGAAATATTTTTTAAACGTACTGGTAGAAGTCGCTGGGAATTTGGGGCATCCGAACCAAAAGATTTAAATAAATTTTATCGACTACAATTTAATCAAATACCTGCTAATGCTAAATCAGGGTTTTTATCTTGTATTGAAGTATTTAAAAATAGGAAATAAAAGTAATAAATTAAACTTTTAATTAGGGGGAAAGTAAGTTTATAAAAAAAATTGTAGTCAGAAATAAAGTTTAAACTCCTAACTACAACATAAATTCAGTAAATTTCGATGCCCTAGAAATAACTAAATAACTAACTTAATTCATATTCATCAGTTATTTAATATTCAGGTACAGAAGCATCTATTTCCCGACTCCAAGCAGTAATACCACCTTTAACATTAGTGCCATTAATTCCCGCTTCTTGCAGAATACCCAACGCTTTAGCAGAACGTCCGCCCATTTTACAATGAGCAATCAAACGATTACCATTAAGTAATTGCTTTACTTTTTCCACTCCCGATCCGTTTTCTATTTCCGGCAAAGGAACTAAAACCGATCCAGGAATTTTCGCTATTTCATATTCATTCGGGTTACGCACATCTAACAATACAAAATCCTTAGCGCCACTATCAATAAGCTGCTTAAGTTCTTGTACAGTCATTTCTTGCATTTCCATTTGTCGTTTAGCCTCCTCTTCTTTCGCTTGGGTAACACCGCAGAAAAACTCGTAATCTATTAATTTATCAATTACTGGACGTACTGGATTTGGACGTAATTTTAACTCTCGGAATTTCATATCCAAGGCATTAAATAACAATAATCTGCCGTTAAGAGTTGTACCTTGACCAAGAATGATTTTTACTGTTTCTGTAGCTTGAATTACACCAATTATTCCTGGTAGAATACCTAAAACTCCTCCTTCAGCACAAGATGGCACCATTCCCGGCGGTGGGGGTTCTGGATATAAATCTCGATAGTTGGGGCCGTCTTGATAGTTAAATACAGTTGCTTGTCCTTCAAAACGAAAGATAGAACCGTAAACGTTAGGTTTATTTAGTAAAACGCAAGCATCATTTACTAGATAACGAGTTGGGAAGTTATCAGTACCATCGACAACAATATCATAGGTTTTTATGATATCCAGAGCATTTTCTGAAGTGATGCGAGTTTCGTAGAGATCAACTTGGCAGTAAGGATTAATTTCTAAAATTCGGTTTTTGGCTGATTCTATTTTGGGTTTTCCTACCCAGGATGTGCCATGAATTACTTGTCGTTGTAAGTTGGAATTGTCTACTACATCAAAATCGACTATACCAAGTCGTCCGATGCCGGCAGCAGCTAGGTATAGTAATAAAGGTGAACCTAGTCCACCGGTGCCGATGCAGAGGACACTAGCGGCTTTGAGGCGTTTTTGTCCTTCTAGGCCCACTTCTGGTAGGATGAGATGACGCGAGTAGCGTTCATATTCTTGTTTGGTAAGCTGGATTTCATCCAGATTGGGGTTGAGCATAGCATTTTATATAGGGTTAGGAATTTTATATTTTATCTGAATATTTTGTTTATTGATGTTTTTATTGATATTTCTCAATGGGGAGGAGTATTGAGTATTTGCTCTGGCTGAAATTGGTAGTTTTCGTTTAAATTCCAACTTAAAATGTCTGTGGTTTTGCCTGTTTTGACGGCTATAATTATATAGGAATATTCTGGCCATGCGTATTCTCGATCGCACTCTGAGGGAACTGCCGGATGATCTGGGTGGGAATGATAAAAACCAATAATGTTTAAACCGCGATCGCGTCCCTCTCTTTGTGCCTTTAGCATCATTTGGGGATCTAATACATATCTTTGTCTTTTTGTCAATATATTTTTATCAGAAATATTCTGTGGATTTTCCTTATCCCACATATTGGCTGTTGGCCATACTTCTATTACTGTTTTTGCTTCTCCCTCGATCGTTCCTAATAATAATCCACAACATTCTTCGGGATAAGTCTTTTCAGCATGGTTAGATATAGCCTGGATATGTTCTTCATTAAATTTTATATGCACAAATAGACATTCCCCTCAAATCAAAAGTAAAATCTATTTTCGTACAGAAAAGTTACTTTTTTTCTACTGTTTTCTGTTTTTTGTTCCCTGCTGTAATTTTTAGCCATTTTGCAAGTTACGGCTATCAGTAAAAACATATTTATGAATTACGAAACTGCTCGCAATTTTTTGATAGATCAAGGTACAGCTTTATTAACAGAGCGAAACCCGGATGATTTTCTCCGGCGTCTTAAAGATGGAAAAGCCCCAATTCCTGGTCAAGTAACATCTATTTTGTTAGCCCTCAAATTAATGTTTGAGGATACAAGAGAAAAACCCACCCTAGATCGAGAATTGGTGTTAGCTTTACATAGTTTAGCTTATGAAAGTAGACTATTTTTTGACCGGGGTCGTTTATCAGGTATTGATTGGCCTCCTTTGTTAAATGAAGATATAGATCGAATTGCAATTGCTGTGAAAAATATTTTTGCTGGAGTTGTTAAAAATTAACGATTTCGCAAATAAGTTTCTAGTCTATCTATGTCTTCTTTTAAGAGTATCATAATTTTTCCGTTTACTGATTTTCCTGTTTGTGGTTGAGCAACTTCTATCCAATAAGCATAGCGGTTGCCCGATCGCACTTCACCGCGTCTAGCAGCTAAATTTGGTTTCTTTTGTGTTATCGATAGTTTTACTGTGGCATCACTGGGATAGGAATAAATTACTTGACTACGCCGGAAATCTTGATAAATATCTAAGCCGTAAATTTTTTGCAAAGATTTTTCTAATCTTTCTCGATCGACTCCATTAATAGCATCAAATAATTCTATTCTTTCTGTACGAATTATCCCCAAATTATTTACATCTATAATTTTTCCAGGTGGTAATGTTTCGGCAATAAAATCAAATCTTTGAGCAGCAGTACTTCTTTTCCTGATAATTAATCTTTCCCCTATATCCGGACTTAGAGTAGAATTAGATTGTATCCAAGCGGCTACTTCTGCTTCACTTTGTCCAGGTAAAGCTTTTGCATTAGAGCTAAATAGTAAAAAAGTCAAAGGAAAAATAAATAATAGTTTGTTCATGTTCGATTTTTACCTGTTAATAAACTAAGGGTAAAAAAGTAAATAATAGGCAAATAGGATGTTTTTCCAAAACAAGTAATTTTTTTTATTTTTACCTAAATCTAATTTTGATTAGGTGTAATTGCTACCTTAATTACTTTTCGATCGCCCATGTCTTGAAATACTTGTTCTAAATCTTTTAAGGCTCTATACTCACTAATTAATAAATCAAACGGTATATGACAACTTGCCAATAATGATAAAGCCTCCCGCACGTATTTAGGTGTATTGTGAAATACTCCTTTTAAGGTTAATTCGCTATAATGTAATTGTTCTGTATTAACAGTAATTGTGGTATCGCGTGGACAACCTCCAAATAAATTTACTGTAGCACCTGGTCTGGCTAGGGCGATCGCATCTTCCCAAACTTGCGGTACACCTGTTGCTTCTATGACTAGATCTGCCCCTAAGCCTTCGGTTAGTTCTTTTACTGTAGCTAATATATCTGGAATTTGATGGTAATTAAATATTTTGGTGGCACCTAATTTTTTACCTATTTCTAAACGTTTATTGTTACCTCCAAATAAAATTATTTCTGCCATTTGTTGTTGGGCTAAAACTGCTACAAACATTAATCCTATTGCCCCATCCCCCAATAAAACTACCCTATCTCCAGCTTTTGCATTCGATCGCGCTACTCCATGCATAACACAAGCTAAAGGTTCTGTCATGGATGCTAGGGCAAAGGATAAGTTTTCAGGTATTGGCAACATATTATGCTCCACAATAGGAGCAGGTATTTTTAAATATTCGGCAAATGTGCCATTATTCCATGTTAAATTTGGACATAGAGAATATTCTTGACGACGACAAAAAAAACAGGTCATACACGGCGCGGAATTATTCGCTACAACGCGATCGCCTAATTGCCAATTTTTTACTTCTTTCCCGATCGCTACAATTTCTCCGGCGGCTTCGTGACCAAAAAGAGTAGGTGGTCGTAGCATTTTGGCATGACCTCCACGCCGCCATACCTTTAAATCTGTACCACAAGTTGTGGCAGTTTCTACACGAATTATCACTTCCCCCGCCTCTGGGACAGGATCCGCAACTGTCTCCAGACGTAAATCTTTTTGCCCATAAAGTAAAGCTGCTAACATGATAATTTATCCCTATTCTGAAGCGAACAGTCAATAGTGAACAACTAATTGAGGTATAAAGTCAACTAGCCAATTCAGGAAATTAAATGATATACTAAAAATGGGTGTTATAATATAGTTTTACTGTAATTTTATTACTGTAATTTTATGGCAATAAGTATATTATACTCAAAACCAGTTATTTTTAGATATCTGTCTGTTACTATTTGATTTTATTTATCAAAAACCTCTTTTCGCCTTTTTGTTGTCTATACCTTGATTTCAGACCAGTCTAGTTTTGATTGTGATTCGATCGTCTTTCCCTGTTTTATATATTGTTCAGCTTTGTAATCATTTTTTTTATGTTTCAAATTCTAGTTATTGATGATGATTCTATGGTGCAAGTTCTGTTATCAAGAACTTTCAAGAAATTAGGTTATAATGTTACTGTGGCTAGTGATGGTGAAGAGGGATTAGCTAAGGCTAAAGAATTACATCCCGCCTTGATTATTTGCGATTGGATGATGCCCCGGATGAGTGGTATAGATGTATGTAGTAGAATTAAAAAAGAACCGGAATTATCTACTACTTTTTTTATTTTACTCACTTCTTTAGATTCTATTGCCGATCGGGTAAAAGGGCTTGATGCTGGCGCGGATGATTTTATTTCTAAGCCGATCGAAATGAATGAATTGCAAGCACGAGTTAGGGCAGGCTTAAGATTACATCAATTAGCCCTCGACTTGCAAAAACAAAAACAAATTATGGAAGATGAATTTAATGAAGCGGCTGAATATGTGCGATCGCTCCTTCCCGAAGCCTTAACTAAACATATTCGCACTGATTCCCGTTTTATTCCTTCTAGTCGTTTAGGTGGAGATGGTTTTGATTATTTTTGGTTAGACTCCAATTATTTAGCTATTTATTTATTAGATGTTTCTGGACATGGCTTAAAGGCTGCCTTACCTTCTATTTCGGTTTTAAATTTAATTCGTTCCCGTACCCTTCGCAATATTAACTATTATCAACCTAGTGATGTTTTACGGGCTTTAAATAATACTTTTCAAACTAGCAATAAAAATGATACTTATTTTACTATTTGGTACGGCGTTTATAACTGCAAAAAACGTTATTTATCCTATTGTAGCGCAGGTCATCCTCCCGCTATTTTAATATCTGATAATGGCACAAATATTAAACGTTTAAAAACTCCTTGTTTAGCTGTGGGAATGTTTCCAGATGCCGATTTTGTCGATGCTATATGTGAAGTAGAAAAAGGTAGTAGTCTTTATATTTTTAGTGATGGAGTTTATGAAATTCATCAAGAAGATGGTACTGTTTGGGGATTAGATGCTTTTATTAATTTATTGTCAGAATATCGCCAAAAAAATATTTGCAATTTAGAAAATATTTTGCAATATGTTAAAAATTTAAGTGGTAAAGAAATATTTGATGATGATGTTTCTTTGTTAGAAATAAAATTTGATTAAATATATTAGGAAAATATCAATTTATCACTTACAAACATAAATCATAAAAATTGTCTTAGATTTATGGAGTCGGTAGGATATATTTTAAGTAATCGTGCCCCATAAATTATATACTAGAAAAAACCTATATTGTCCTACTAAATTTCACCTGTTGGGTACATCAGAATATTTATAGCTAATATAATCAGAGGGAAAATCTGACTTAGCCTACCACTATATAATTAATTTTTGCAGTTACTTATTCTTGCCTTACTTTAGACTAGGAAATACTATATATATGTATTTTTTAGGTTTTTAAAAATGTAAAAAGCCGCTTACTGGACTTAAGCGAGTAAGAGAAATTTGAGGAAATAACTAAATTAAGTTATTAAGAAAAAAGCTTAAAACCCTTAATAGATAAGGAATTAAGCATAAAGCCGCTTACTGGACTTGAACCAGCGACCCTCTCATTACAAGTGAGATGCTCTACCAACTGAGCTAAAGCGGCGCAACGGTAATTTATGGCCAAATTTTTAAATTTTTTTTTAAATTTTTAGCCAGATTTATACAGTCTATATAAACAATATCGCATATTTGGAATAATTGCAACTACCTAGAAAAAAAATTTGCTTTTTTGCCGGTTAAACATCTAGG
>CAWUOF010000206.1:0-7393 GCA_963923765.1 uncultured bacterium
CTCTGGTAAACCTCTCTCCTGCAAGGAGAGAGGCTTTGATTTACTCCCCTTCCCTGGTAGGGAAGGGGCTGGGGGTTAGGTCTAATAAGGCTCAAATACATAAAAACTGCTGTAATTCAAAATTTTAGTTTATTTAACTCCAAACTATCTATTTATTAATCAAGAAAACTGATATTTCTCATGGAAGGAGCTTTAAATTCTAAATTCATCTCCACTTGATGCCAACCATTTAAAACAATTGTAGCATGATCGAGATGAGAAACTTTGCCTTTAGCATAAACTTTAGGTTCCCGTACCATAATTTTCCAGTTATGTTTACGATACTTCGGGTTTTGATTGCAAAGTTTATTGTATTCTGCCTCGGTAATTCCGTTGGGAAATTTATAGTTAACATAAACTGTTTCTCCGCCGGAACGGTAGATAAACTCGCAAATATGGGGTTTACTACCTCTACCTCGGCTAATTGGTTCATTTTTTAGAATTAAATTAGCTGGGGGATTAAATCCTTCCACAGGAATAAAAAACCATTCTCCTTGGCGAAGATAAGCTTTATTTTTGCGGCGATTTCGTTGAGATTTTTTTAATCCTTGGCGAAATTGATGGTAACGAACTATGGGGGGTTTTAGCGCTTCCATTGCTGAAGCTACATCTTTGGCGCTTTGTCCGGGAACTGCGGCAACAAACCAGTGTCTTTCGTCATGTCCGCAGAGAAATTTATGTTTAGTAATGGAATGGCGATCGCCTTCACAAAACATTAACAATAAATGTCTTTCCTGAGCTTTTACATCGATGACTTTAGCATCTAATTGGCTATTATCATCTAATTCCAAAGAAAAATATTCTCCTTTATCATCGGAAAGAATATCAATATTAAACCCAGAATTTCTAGGCTTTAGTTTGAGTCTAGCTCCTATTTGCTGGAATTGCTTTTCTAAAAGAGAAACTTCCATGATTTATTGGGGCGAAATTATTGGGATAAAATTGGCGACAAAAGTTAAAATTTGTAGTGTTTCTATTCTTTATATTAAATTTATGTTCCAGCATGATTTCACCTTTTTTTTACGTAAATTAAAGAGTAAATACAATAGTAAATTTCAGAAATTAGATACTCCACGCAAGTTGAAAAAGCTGTTTTTTCATACGCAAGATTTGAACTTGCGAACCTTTGCAGGTTGCTTGATTTCGAGTCAAGTGCCTTAAACCACTAGGCTAGTATGTAAGCTTTTTCTATTAGGGCGCGGAGTAATAATTTCTCAAATTTAAAATAATAAAATTACCGCGTAAGTCAGCAAAGCTATTTTTTTTCTAAGCTACTCCCCCAAAGGTGGAGGAGAAAGGAATCGAACCTTTGATAATTCAATTGGAAATTGAATGCTTTAACCAGTTTGTAAGCTTTATTAGTTAGGACGCGGGATTTTTTTAAAAAAGATTATTTAAAGGTTACTTCGCATAAGTTGAAAAAGCGTGGACACAACAGCCGCTCTTACCAGTTTTACCTGGCAGTGGGCACGCGATCGTCATCTCAGAAAGACTCGGAAAGCTTCACTAATTCGATCGCTCGAATATCGCTACATTATGACCCTTATAGTTAGGAAAAGTGTGTAAGCTTTTTGCGTTAGGATACGAAGTGATTTTATTATTACCTGTTATTTATAATATATGTTCCGCGTCTATCTATATAGCTTTACAGCCATGACGCGGAACAGAAAATATAATGGCAATCAGCCGATAAATATAATCAAGGCAGTTAAAATCACCTTACGCAAGTTAAGAAAGCTATGGTGTTATACACAGGATTTGAACCTGTTACAGATCGAATACAAATCGATTGCTCTACCAATGAGCTAGTATGTAAGCTTTCTAGGTTAGGGCGCAAAGTGAAGTTTTAAACTTTAGCCGTAAACTAGCCGTAAACTAGCCGTAAACTAGCCGTAAACTGCTTCTGGTCGGATAATTAAATCACCACTAGGACGGCGATCGATAACATAAGATTGTAATCGATCTTGACTAACATCAAAATGCTTGGCGAGGCTTTGCTTAATGGCTGTGTCGTTCATACCAGCGTTAATATTAAGTTGACGCTCTGCAATATCATAGGAACGACCTTCAAACCGAATGTGAACCATTTCGCACCTCCTTATATTTAAGATTTAGATAAAAAACTTGGTGTAAATTAACAGCATAATTAAATAGCTGTAGAAATTAGCTATAGAAATTAGCTGTAGAAAAAAATTATGGAAATTGCTAATTTCCTATTCAGTTTTCAAGGTGCTTATGGCTATCTAAACTAGGCTTGAGCGCCTTTAGTTTCCTTGCCATATTTATATACTACACACATACTACAAAAATGTCAAGGGGGTAGAGAAAAATTTTTTTAGCTTAGGCAGAAACCCGATTTTTTCTAAAAATTGGATGCAGCTATTTTAGGTATTCGGGTCAATTTTGTTATAAGTGCAAAGATATTACAACGCGATCGATAAATTAAGGAAGCTATATTTCCCAATTAAATATTTACCAGCAGATACCGATACCATTACAAATAATCTGTAATAAGTATTTATACATGGCTAGTCCCATAACCAAGTATATTACAAATTAATATATGTTTGCTGCTTATACATTTCCATGAAAAAGGGTATGTATCAAAACATACCCTTTATCGCATTTGGCAAAACCAAGACAACTGAGGAGCGAAACGTGAAACTTTAACGAACTACCCCTTGCGAGGAAGCAGCTTCAATAGGCTTAATGAAATAAAGCTGTATTAAGTGCCAGACATTGGAAATGTATAACGGCAGCTTCTGGAAGAATTGCAGGAATTTAGGCGTGTTTGAGTTGTTGATCTCGCTCAACTTGGCATTATTCTCTACGCAAATATCCAGACGGCGATAAAATTCAGGATGGTTTACATCCAGAATAACCGGAAATACTCGTCCCGCAGTCTCGTTCGTTTTTTCGATCACATAAATATCATACTCTTTTGCATCCAAACCGATCGCGGCATAAAAATCTGATCGCTGTAGATCGTTAAGATACATAGTCACAAAAACTGACAGCAGGAAAAATCTGGTCCAAAGTCTAGCCTTCCAATCATTTAAAATTTGGGGCTGGGCTTGCATAATGGCATCAAAGAAATCTCCATGTCGGTTTTCGTCTTGACACCAGTTTTCAAAGAAACGGAAAATAGGATAAATCCGATCTTCTGGATGAGCTTCTAAATGACGATAAATGGTGATATAGCGCCAATAACCAATTTTTTCCGAAAGATAAGTAGCGTAGAAAATAAACTTCGGTTTAAAAAAGGTGTATTTGTGATTAGCAGTTAAAAATCCCAAATCTAGGGATAAATGAAAATCTGACATCGCTTTATTCAGAAAACCAGCGTGGCGGGCTTCATCTCGCGACATCAGGTTAAAGCATTCTGCTAAAACCGGGTTTTTATCCTTGAGTCGGCGGCCTAATTCTTTATAAAGTAAAAAGCCAGAAAATTCTGCCGTACAAGAACGTTCTAAAAATTCAACGAACAAACGGCGTTTTTCGCCATCTATATTATCCCAGGATTGATTAAACTCTTCATCTCGGACAAAGTGATGGCGATTATAATCTGTGCGGAATTCTTCGAGGATAGCCCTCAATTCATCTTCATTTACAGAGATGTCCATTTTAGCCATCTCTTCAAAATCGGTGGTATAAAACCGGGGGGTGAGGATGGTTTCCTTGGCCGGAACTTTAATCCCGGGGCGCATCTCTTCAAAAGCAGGTTTTTTGAGGGAATCTACCATAGTTTTTTGGGTATTGCTGCTGTTATTCTCAAATATTTGTTGACTTTACCCCGATCGCTCAGAAACGGGGATGCCGAAGCGTGACTAGGTGGCTTTATCTCCTGATTACTCAGGTGGGCACACTTGCCTTGCCAAAAATGGCTAATATCAAGCATCTTTTATTAGAGTCTTAGACATAAAATGGCCTCCACTCCGGAGGTAAGTTTTTCTGTCTTGTACTAATAATAAACATCATGGTACCATGACTCGATGCCATAGATAGGCAAATTCTAGTCTGTACTTAAGTCTGCACTTAAGTCTGTACTTTGCTTTCATCCCCTGTCAAACAGGCGTGGGCGGGGTGAAAGCTTGGTTTTTTATAGATTTAGATTGCTGGTATTTACTATAGAGTAAATCTGATTAAAAATTATTTTTTCTATATTTTTTGTAAAAATTATTAATAATTATTAATCGATATAAAGATATATAAATAAATAATTTTATATCAATACAATTAAAATTATACTAGAATTAAAGTATTTATACTTAATAAAAATCGGTGCAGCCTAAATGCACCGATCGCCTTCTTTTGTAATTACAAAATCCCACATCAAGCAACCATAGAAGTATGAGGACGGGCAAAAATCATCCGACCCGCAGAAGTTTGTAAAGCTGATGTCACCACTACACGCAATTGCACACCAACAAAATTACTAGCTTCTTCCACCACTACCATAGTGCCATCATCCAAATATCCAATCCCTTGTGCCGGTTCCTTACCTTCCTTAATAATTTTCAATTCAATATTATCACCAGGTAAATAATTCGGACGCATAGCTTGAGTAAGATCATTAATATTCAAAACCGGAATCCGTTGCAACTGTGCTACCTTACTCAAATTGTAATCATTAGTCAGCAAAGTACCATTAATTTCTTGAGTTAAATGCACTAACTTTGCATCCACAGTTGGAATATCCTCATAATCAGCCGGATTAATAATAATCCTTTCTGGATAAGCTGTTTTCATCCGATTTAGAATATCCAAACCCCGACGCCCGCGCACCCGTTTTTGATCATTGGCTGCATCCGCCACTAACTGTAATTCCTGTAAAACAAACTGGGGTACAAGAATTTGACCTTCTAAAAAACCCGTATTTAATAATTCTTCAATCCGACCATCAATAATACAACTCGTATCTACTACTTTAGTTGCCGCAGGCTTGAGAGTGCCTTCAGCTACTAACATAGTTTCTACCGAGTGGGGATTAATTAATCTTAAAAAAGCTCGTCCATGAGTATCAGCTAAATTAATTCCAGAAAAAGCAAAAATAATGCTACCTACCACTGCTACTAAGGGTTTAATAAACCCAAATTCTGCTGGAATTGGCAGTAAAAATAAAGGTGCTAACATTAAATTAGCTATCAATAAACCAATCACTAAACCAACGGCACGAGTTAAAAGTAAATCCACAGGCATTTGCTTTACTTTCACTTCTAAACGGCGATAGCCAGTTTGAATTAATAAGCCAAATGCTCCTCCTATTAAGGCAGTAAAACCGGCGGTAACTAAACTTAAGCCTTCCCGGTTAGTAACTTGCTGCATCACACTCGAAGGCAGCAAGTCAACGCTATAAAAACCTACGCCTGCTGCTGCTAAAATGAATGAAAGAATAATGATTGCATCTATCATGGTGAAAAACCAATGAAATTTAGTTGTAGTCCTTGGATTTAATTTTTTGCTAGTTATTCCAGTAATAGAAAAACCCAGGCAATTTTTGAGCAAGGGCCAATTTATATTATACCTTGCAGGTTTTTGCTACGCTTTATTTTTAGCTTAATTTCAGAAAATAACAAAACTTACTATAATTTTATAGGAGTTGATAGAGTTTGAATTCTGCTGTAAATTACAAGAAAACTTATCAAAAATTTACAAATGCTGCTATTCCCCGTGCAGCTTATGTTCATATTCCCTTTTGCCGACGGCGTTGTTATTATTGTGATTTTGCTGTGTCTGTGGTGGGCGATCGCAAACATGGTGGCAATTCCAATACTATCGCCCACTATGTTGATATTTTACTCGAAGAGATAAGCATAACTCCAGGATTTTGTCAACCTTTAGAAACAATTTTTTTCGGAGGCGGTACACCGTCCCTGCTATCAGTGGGTCAAGTAGAAATTATCCTCGCCGCCCTCGATCGCCAATTTGGTATCGCCACTAATGCCGAAATATCTATGGAAATAGACCCCGGCACCTTTACCAAGGAACAATTACAAGGTTATCTTACCGCCGGAGTGAATCGGATAAGTTTAGGTGTGCAAGCATTCCAAGATGAATTACTGGCACTCTGTGGGCGATCGCATACCAGCCAAGATATTTTTACCGCCGTTGATTTATTGCGACAATTAGAAGTTACTAATTTTAGTATTGATCTAATTTCTGGGCTACCCCATCAAACCCTCGCACATTGGCAATATTCCCTAGAGTCTGCCCTGGCGATCGCTCCTGCTCATATTTCCAGTTATGACCTAATTGTAGAAGCAAAAACACCTTTTGCTCGCTACTATCAACCAGGCATTCCACCACTACCGAGTGAAGAAACTACCGCCCTTATGTATCGTATAGCCCAGCAAATGCTAACAGCTTCGGGCTATCAACATTATGAAATTTCTAACTATGCTTTACCAGGCTATCAATGTCGCCATAATCGCATTTATTGGCAAAATCTTGCCTATTATGGCTTCGGTATGGGTGCCGCTTCCTATTTATTTCAACAACGCTTTACCCGCCCCCGTATAACTACAGAATATTATCAATGGGTAAAAGATAATAAAGAAGCGATCGCCACTGGAAAACCTAATCAAATCCTAATTTCTGATTCTCCTGATATTTCCCATTATTCCGATTTTCATCAAGATTTATTATTAGAAACCCTAATGTTAGGTTTACGGTTAGCCGAAGGCTTAGATATATCTGAATTAATTACCAAATTTGGTGGGGAAATTTTAACTAAAATCTGGAAAATTTTACAACCTTATTATCAACAAGGCTGGGTGGAAATTCTTGATAGTAATATGTCACCTATTCGGGTAAATTTTAATGAGAAAATATCTGTTTATAGTCATATTCGACTAACTGACCCGGAAGGCTTTCTATTTTCTAATACGATTTTGTCTACTTTGTTTAGTAAATTAGACGCAACAGAATAAAAAATAGGCGTTGCTTGATGTATGAATATGGCAGCAACGCCTTAAAATTATATTGAGCTATATGTGATAGGAGCAACTGTTTAATTTTCACTATTGCACTATTGCACTATTTCATTAATTTAACTAATCTTGACAGGTAACTTGAGAAATGCGATCGCAAAAAGCCGCATCACAAACTTGACCACCATTGATAATTCTAGTTTTTTGGTTATCGTTAACTACCTGAAAATTAAGTGCCCTAGAATAACCCCGTGATTGACAATAGGCAGTAGCAGCCGGTAAACCGCAATTTTTAGTCCATTCTCGACAATAATCTAAACCATAACCTCCCACCATAGGGTTATTAAAGGTATGGGTTTTAGTTGTGCAAGTAACTTGAGAAATGCGATCGCAAAAAGCCGCATCACAAACTTGACCACCATTGA